>ONRO01000160.1 GCA_900320235.1 uncultured Eubacteriales bacterium | reverse complement strand
TGCTCCGTCAAAGCGTCCTTGAGCTTTTCCAGAATCTCAACTTCCTGCTCATTCAAAGTTGCTTTGAGCGTTGCGTCATGCGTGATTATCAGTTTGTTTAGCTTGTCACACTCGCTGTCTTTGGGAATGTCGCGCTCATACGGATGAATGTTGCCGTAGAACAGTTCTCTGATTGTATCCATGCTGATACCTCCTTTTCAAGCACAACAGGATACCACAGAAAAAGAAAAAGTCCAGAACTTTTTTCGGGCTATCTTTGATTTAGCATCGCAAAAAATGAGACGCGTCAAAAAATCGTCGACACCGCGCGAACAATCCGGTCTGGCACACACCCGTCTTTCCTCAACAAATCGCACACAGGGCGACACGCGGCGAAACAGGGTGTTTATTTTTCGTAGTATCTTTTTCTCCATTACCTCTTTCTATTGGTGATCGCAAACATGACCTTAAAATATTTTCATTTTCTGCATCACAGCATTTGTTTGCTTACTTTGAGTGTAACTATTCAGTACCACATTGAAATATGATGATTTAGCTTCCAAGCAAACAACAATTCATAATAACGAAAAGGGTAATTACAAGATTTGATTTGTCTAATGGATAATCCTATAGCTTTTTCTTTGAATATGGTGGAGTGGGTCTGAATAGTTACCTTTGAGTTTCACTTACGTCTCCTTTTCCGCGAGTCGTTTTGCGAATAAAAATATCGTCTTTGGCTGGCAACAGCAGCCGAAGACGGTGTATACTTGCAGACTATTAGCATATTATGATATCTGATTTAATAATGCAACATTAGTAGTTATTTTGCATTGTGCTATCTCAAATGCTCATTCCTATTTTTGATTATGTATATAGTGTTGACTAAGGAAAAATAAAGACGTACTATCGTGGATAAATACACCATAATCCATCATGTGCTTCTCGAATTGCATCATAAAGCTTATCAGCTGAAACTGATTTAACCCCATAATCTTTTGGTCCTGGATCTAATAAAACTACTTCATTTTTATCTTCATTTACATCAATAATAATTGAAACATGTTGAAATACATCCTCTTTATCCCCAAACAACCACGAATAATTATATCCGCATATTATTGCAGTTTCTTTAGGTAACAATTCATTTAATTTATCCAGAAGAAATACACTATCCATAAAATGATTAATAGGAATATAGTTTTCTCTTAGGCAAATACTATTATTTTGAAAGAAATCATTTAGTGTGTTATCATATATATGTGTTCCCCAAATTTTAGGATTATTTGAATCGTTATCAGGAACAATACCAAGCTGTTCAGAAATACTGGTTTGATCCATAACAATACCAAAACGCTTTAAAACCATTTGCAGTACAGCTGGAACACACATATTTCTTTTTGCTATTACCTGCTCATAAAGGTTGTAATTATTCATGTCAAAGTTTCCTTATACTGACGATCTATTTCGGCTTTTAATTTATTATGTGGGTCTTCCCAAGTAGATGGCTTTATTGTTTTTCCATCCTGATTATAATGAGGTTTTCCGTCGGGCCACAGTTTTGACATATTCGCATTCTGAACAATCTGAAATAAGTTATCTGGTTTTATTCCCATCTCAACTAAAGTACCTAACGCAAAATAAATAACATCAATCATAGCATCCGCTTGTTCTACAATTTCATCCGCTTCAAGGAATTCGTTTATTTCCTCAAGCATCCATTTATATCTTTTTTTTGCACGGCTCGTTTCCATCTGTGTTGGTTTATTTGCTATTGGGTGTCCAAATTTAGACTGAAACTCTCTAACCTCATACCATTCCTTGTTCATATTAATATTCCTTTCATACAATTAACTCATTAATAATACAATTTATTTTTTTCCTTAAGTTTATGAATAATCCTATCAATTTCATCAGAAACTGTTGTATCATAGATATCTATTTCTATATTCTCATTTTCACACTTAAATTTTAGTTCATATAGCATTTCTTTAATCTCTTCATCTAAATCAAAAAAGCGATACAAACTACAATTTCGATCCTCAAATACTTTATCAACCTCCTTATGATTATCTACACGAAATAAAACATATACTTCATTTGGTAAATTAAAATCCAATTGCCTTTTCTTTGAGATTGTATTAAGTTCATCAATTATATCTAACAATTGTGAGCCACCTGAGATATTACAATCAAGAGCTATACTTTTCTTGCTTCTTATATTTTTTGTTTCCCACGAGCCCTCATAGTTAACAGAAAACTCCGCTCCAACATCATGATCTAGTGTGTTTATTCTGGATTTATCAGTTTCAGATTTCGCCATAATATAGCATGCTTTGTAATATTGTGCTACCTGCATTCCCAGAAGCGAGTTCCCTCCTTTGGGGGTAAATACAACACTAGGCTTATTATTATCAATTGATTTTTTATCAACCAAATTAACCATCGCTGAACATAATATTTTGCTGTCTTTTTCACAATGTGATATTTCCATTGTATTAATATAATACTGACTACTAGTGGTATGTGTTCCACCATATGCTATTTTACCTTCAAATTTAACGATATATTTAGCTAACAAAGCAATGAGATGTTTTGTAACATTATCCGGTGTAACTCCATTTTGAAACTCCTGTGAAACCTTTCGTAAATCTTTCATAATTCTTTTTGATTCAGAGGAAGAGAAACCCATTTCATTCAATGTTGTTTCTATTAGATTCTTTTGAAATCTTCCGTAAATAAGCCATGAATATTTTGCGTTAGGTTTTACTAAACCCATCATTGCAATAATAGACCTGATCGTATCCACGGAGAGAAGTCCCATTATAATATAAGTAAAAATATCCATAATAATCCTTTTTACCAAATTAATTAATTGATAGATTGAATTAATTCTTCGTCAGAATCAAAAACATGTATACCTAATACAGATGCAAATTTTTTTATTTTTATTATTTTTTCAGTATCTTCAATATAAAACCACTCAGGTTTAGAATCTAACCAAGAAACTCTTCTTTTAATACACGGATATTTATTTTCAATGTATTTTTTATAAAACGCAGAGGATAAATTCACATATAAACCTCCTATTGTAATATAGGATATAAGTTCACTAAAATCTTTCACTATTTCACAGTACTCATCAGACGAAATAAATGGAAGAACTGGTTTAATAGTTAATGTAGTAAGGATATTGGTTTGTTTAAGTGAATTTGCCAAACTAATTCTTTCTTCATAATTCATAGTATTAGGTTCAAGTTCAGTGATTCTAGATTTAGTTGAGATTGAAATACTGAATTTGACAAATCCCTTTTTGTGTTCCTTAAGCCATCGATCAAGTTCAATAAGCTCAGAAATCTCATCTGTTTTTAAATGACGTTTTGTCGAAATATCAACACACACACAAGAACGATTACATAATATTTTTTTTAATTCCGAAAAACAGTTATCTTGTTCAAAGAATTCACCGTCACAACACGGATATAGAACACTAAAAATATTTTCATTAATTCTTACAGTACTCAATAAAGGTTGTTTTGTATAAATGTCGTCCCATTTTGCAAAACAGTATTGACATCCTCCACTGCAAGGGATTAATGCTGAACAAAGATTTCTCATAATAGCCTCTTTTCCGTTAAAACCAATACATAAAAATCATACATCTATATTATATTACAGATTGAATAAAAGTCAACAGATTTATATTCATTTTTTACGGCAACAATCTATTTCTGAAAAAAGTATTAGGTTTGTATATGGAGAAATGTTGATTCGTCTCCAATTGACCTTCAAAGTGAACTCTTTCTGACAAACCGCAACAAACAAAAAACGGTGCGAACAATTGTGGTGGGTATAACCATATTACCTTTTCTCAATAAATCGCATACAGGGCTGAACACGGCGAAACAGGGCTCTATCTCGCTGTTCACATAGACATACCGAAATATTCATCTTCTTCATCTGCATCATCCTCATAAAGACCGTTATCATTGTCATTCAAGTATTCAGCATAATCATTGTCAAAGACATAGCTTTCTTCCGACAAAACCTCTTCAGTTATCTGTTCGCTCTCCTGATTCCCGAGTGAAATCAGGTAGTCAAGCATTGTAAGGATACCCTCTGCGGCTTGGCTATCGTAAACTTCTTCATTGATACCACTGCTGTCTGATCCTTCTTTCTGACCATGAGCCAGCTTTTTGTCACGTGTTTTTTCACGCTCCTTACTGTCGGACAAGGGCATCATCTTGTTGAGCTCGTCTAACCTTTTGCCTGCGCTGTTGACGATTTGTTTTGCCAACATAGAGAAAAGAAATTCTATACGGGCAGTATTTACAGTTGTCTGTGCGTTGAAATTCATACTCAATGCAGTCCTG
>ONRO01000191.1 GCA_900320235.1 uncultured Eubacteriales bacterium | reverse complement strand
ATTCATATCATACAGATCAAATGCGTAATATTCTGAATTTTCCTCATTCAGCTTTTCGTTCAGGAAATTCTTGTATGATGTTTTCCAATCTGTATGCGGTTTATAAACAATACCACAAAACAGTTTCAAATCAGCGTTTATCAATTCGTCATAGGTGAATGTTTTATTTACATCTGATTCATCATTTACTAGTCCGTTATTATGGAAATATAGTTCGATAGTTTTTTCGTTTCTGTTTATAGTACACTTTATGAACATGTTCGATGCGGTCATAGTTCCTCTGATATGAGGCGGACGACCAACAGTTGCTGATAATTTGCCAACCTTATCAGTGATATCCTTATAGCTCATACCTACTTTGATATCTTTTGTTACAGCAGCATTATTTCCTTCAGCTACTATATATGAAAGCTCATATTTCCCGGTTTTCAACTCATCCTTGGCATTTTTTCCGTTCAGCAATAAAATCCATTCATCGTTTACAAGTCCTTTGATTTCAATTTTATTTTCGTTACTTTCCTCTAATCTGAATTTTAATCCCGGAAGGATATCATCATTGGAAAACTGAATACCGGGATAGGTAAGTCTGGCAAATTCAAACTGACCATTTATAATATTAATTATCTCAGGTATGCTTTTATTTATTAATTCCTCAGCACAATATAATTGAGTATTATCATCTTCATGTTTTTCTTTTTTTGTTTTATTCTGTGTTTTATTCTCTGTTTTCTTTTTATCCTTCTCAGAATTACTTTTACTTTTTTCGAGCTTGAATGACAAATTCACATCAGATTCTATCTTAATATTTTTTGCTATTAACATGTAGTATCCGTTCTTTATGATTGAAATTATGTAACTGGTTCCGGGCGAATTATCGATAAGAAATGCAGCTTTTCCATTTTTTGTTTTATTTTCTGCTTGTTCTTTACCATCAGAAGTTTCTACTCTGACAGCTGCATCATTTATAATATTTCCAGCCTCATCAGTAACATTGAGAGTCAGATACCATTGACGCTTTAATTCAAATCTGTCCAGATAATTAACTCCGTTATTCTGAATACTCACTGCTCGAGAAAATTTTTTATAATTACTGGTTTCTATTTCTACTGAATATTCACCTTTGGGAATTGATAACTCATAATGGCCGTTTTTATCTGTTTTTATTGTATAAGAAGCGACAGAATTATTTGTTATGAATTTGATTATTATACCTGACAAAGCTTTATTTGTATCCTCATCAGAAACAAATCCCATTGCCATTACCATTTCGTCATTATCCGGATCCGTTATGTTTCTTTCCCCTGATGTACTGAAAGCATCCTTCACTGCAAGATCAGCATCAACCATTTTACACGAAGTACATCTTCCATTTCTGTTGGAATTCTTACAGATTATCTCCTTGACCTGTGCCCCGCTCAGTTTATTATTAGCTGACCAGACCATTGCAGCAACCCCTGCAACATGAGGAGAAGCCATAGATGTTCCATTCAGGGAATTATACGGCTTTTTTACCAGAGTATTATCATCAACACTATATGTCGAAAAAATATCTTCTCCGGGAGCAAAAATATCAGTTCTGACTCCATAATTTGAAAAATCTGAAACAGCATAATTATTATTAACTGAACCAACAACAATGATCCGGTCAAATATTTCGGGATAATCATTTCTACTTATAATATTAGTCCAACTCATACACTCGCTTTCAAGATGTCCTATTGAATTATGGGAATCATTTCCGGCAGCACTTACAATTACAAAATCATATCCCTTCAATCTCATACGATTAAGGAAATCAGCTAATATTCCCGCTTCTTTTTTTTCTGCTCCGAATTTATATGTATTTATCCATTTATTCAATGCTTTATAATCAAAAGAAACAATTTTATTATTTGAATCTTTTACCGCAAATTTATTGCTATACCAATTAAAACCAAGACTCTGATTTATCACTTTTACATTGCGGACAAGTAATTCTGCAAAAGATATCTTCTCATGCATTACAGATGTAAACCAGCTTCCATTTTCTGAATATTCCATAACATTTGAAGCAGATACTGCATACAAGTTGTCCTTACCATATGGATAAATGCCGCAGATGCCTGTATCATCATCTGTACTTGCCGCAAATGTCCCGCAAACATGTGTACCATGATTCATGTTTTTACTCAATGAATTAACATGATTCTGATCATTCTCATAAAACAATTCTTTAAAACCAAGATCATCGTGTGTATGATCAAAGCCCTGATCTATCACCCCTACTTTGACAGGTACTACTTTGTCACTATTATCTGACAATTGCTTCCATGCTCCGAATGTATTGACAGCCTCTATTCCCCAGCTTAACCCTTGTGCATCTGTATTATTCCTCAGAGAAGATTTCCACTCTTTTCCGTAATAGAAACCTGCATATTTATCATAATCATCACATGAATAATTCCGGACATAGTTAAGCGTACTGCTCTCTACAATACTTTCATTTCCGATATTATTAACAATTTCATTAAGCTTTTTATCTGAAACTGTCTGATTAGTTTTCAGCTGATAATCATTGGATACTGCTATAACGCCAACAATTGATGCATCATATTTTTTCGCAAGTTCTTCAACCTGTTTTCTTGTCACTTCATTTTTAACAACAACAAGTATTTCATTATCCATATATCTGATTCCGTCATCACATTCATGAACATGTTTACTATCTACGGGATATGAATATAATTCACCGTGTAAGGATTCAGTTATGTCATACCCGATAACAGTGCGAATACTGACTAATTTGCCATTAATCTTTACATTCGTACTGATATTCAATTTTCTGCTCTCTTCATTATCAGCTGCACATACATTGAATGGCAAAAATGAAATTACCATACTAATAACTGAAATAAAGAAGAATATCGATAATAATCCTGTTGGCTTTTTCTTTCTCAGCAAAAATATCACTACACATGCGATAATAAGAACAAGTCCGGCTGCTGCGCTGATAATGATAACTGGCATGTTATTATCATGAGACGCTGTTTCTTTTGAAGTTTTTATTTCAGATGAAACTGCACTTTCTCCATCCAAAATACCTGAACCGTCAACATCATACACAACCTTGATATTTTTCTTTTCCATTGTTTTCAGTTCACCGATTGATTTTGTTAATTTATTATCCTTTGCAGGGACACAACCTTCGGGTAAAAGATTTTCTACTTTAACATTTTTTACAGTACTACCTCCGGTGTTTTGTACTTCAAGCTCAACTGTTATTTTTTCATCTGTTGAATAATCATTTTTATTAGTTGTAAAATTAACATTAATTCCATCCTGAGATACTGTTACGGCATGTGTTTGTAGCCCTTTTATACCAAAAAGCAGGCATATTAACACTGAACCAGCTAATAAGACTCTTAATAGTTTCATAAGATTACCCCCATTATTTTACAATAATAATTTACTTAACATAATCAGTAATTTATTCAGCTATTTTTCACCTATTATTGGGCATTTATAAATGTTTATATTTTAAAGTATACACTTGATTATTTTATTTGTCAAGTATCTCAGCCACGCCGGCGTGACGATAGATCCAGTGATTGTAAAATCAGCTTTTTATAGATAATGAAAAAAACCGCAGAACTCAGGTATATACCTATGGACTCTGCGGTTTATTCTAAATAAATACTAAAAATGGTCTGCCTGATATTCTCAGGCAGACCTGTATGTTTATGATCAGATAAGCTCGATTACAGCCATCTCAGCTGCATCGCCGCGGCGTGGACCGATCTTTGT
>ONRO01000040.1 GCA_900320235.1 uncultured Eubacteriales bacterium | reverse complement strand
TTATGATCTGACAGAAATACCTTTATCAGTAAGATAATCTTTAAGATCACCAATCGATATTTCTCCGAAATGAAATAGGGAAGCCGCAAGAACAGCATCCGCTTTTCCTTTTGTAAAAGCATCATAAAAATGTTCCATACTTCCGGCACCGCCAGAAGCAATAACAGGAATACTTACATTTTCAGAAACTGCTTTTGTGAGTTCAAGATCATAACCTTTTTTTACACCATCACAATCCATACTTGTAAGAAGGATTTCGCCTGCCCCTCTTTTATTTGCTTCAATAGCCCATTTTACAGCATCTATACCAGTATTGATTCTACCGCCATTTATATATACATCCCAACCGCCTGAAGGGTCATCACGTCTTTTTGCGTCTATTGCAGTAACAACACATTGACTTCCAAATTTATAAGCTGCTTCATTAATAATATCAGGATTATGAATTGCAGCAGAATTAACAGATACTTTATCTGCACCGGCACGCAATATAGCAGTAAAATCATCGACAGTCCTTATTCCGCCTCCGACTGTAAAAGGGATAAATACACAGTCTGCAACCTGGCGTACAATATCGACCATAATATTTCTGGCATCACTTGATGCAGTGATATCGAGCAGAACAAGCTCGTCAGCACCTTCTTTATCATATATTCTTGCACATTCAACCGGGTCACCAGCATCTCTGAGATTAACAAAGCTTGTACCTTTTACAACCCTGCCATCTTTTACATCCAGACAAGGGATAATTCTTTTTGCATACATTTTTTTCACCTCTTTGTAATATCTACAAAATTATTGAGTATCTGAAGACCAACCTTGCCACTTTTTTCAGGATGAAACTGAGTGGCATAAATATTTTCAAATTGAACTGAAGCATCTATTGCAGTACCATAATAAGTTCTGGCTGATACAATATTTTCATCATCGGCCTTAAGGAAATAGGAATGAACAAAATAAACATACGGATTACCGTCGATTCCCTTATATAATCCATCCTTCTTTTTAATTTCAAGTGAATTCCAACCCATATGAGGAATTTTCAGAAGACCATTATCAGATGGAATTTTAGTTATGCTACCGTTAAGCAATCCCAGTCCTCTTGCGTCAGGACTTTCTTCACTAGCTTTAAACAAAAGCTGCAAACCCAGACAAATACCAAGAAAAGGTTTTCCGGTTTTCACAAATTCAATTACAGCATCAGATGTACCTGTTTTATTCATAGAATCCATTGAATCCCCGAATGAACCTACTCCGGGCAGCAAAGCACCATCAGCATTCAGTATTTCGTTTTTATTGTTTGTAACAATACAATCACAGTCAATGTATTTCAGAGCTTTCACAACGCTCTGAAGATTTCCAGCACCATAGTCTATTACAGCAATCATTCTATCACTTCCAAAAAATTAAGATAGCTATATTTTATCATAAAATAATAATCTGTGCAAGATATAATAGAAATTTGGCCCAGCGTGACGCGCCCGCAGGAAGTGCACTTGATATTATAATCTGCCCTGCACCCTTGACGCGCTATCGCTCCGTAAGCACTGCGCTCTGATAAAGAAGTACTGTTGCACTCCTGCGGTACTGACTTTTTATTACCATTACTCTTCTATAAGTTTATCAAAAGAATTACCGTAATCAATCATATCCTTTTAGTTACCATTGCAGTAAATTTTTTCAGGAAACATAAATAATCCGGTTTTCAGCGTAACAAAGCCGCCCACACTAACACAAAACCGACTGCTGATAAATAATTTGAAAATGTAACCCCCATACCTCATTAATACACCCCTGCTTTTTCAATATTACTATTTTCTTTGAGCAATTCTGTTCCTTCCTTTGCTGCCTTGCGGCAGCAAGCCCATTCCTTCATGACCCATACAAGAGGACGCCCTCTTTCCCAGGGTGTCCCCTCTTCAAAAACAGTCCACCGGACTGTTTTTGAATTCACCCCTTGCCGAGGGATTACAGTCAGGGGATTTCGCCGACTGCAGTCGGCGACCGGGGGGCGCTGCCCCCACTGGACCCCCCACAGCCTTTGTAAAGGCTGGCGAAACTTTTGAAATACGCCCACGCTCACACGAAGCTAAACGCTGCTAAAAAAAGCGAGCACGCCGAAAGCAGCGCAGCGTGGGAAAGCGAATGCAGTAAGCGAGCACGCACACCGCAGGCGGTGGGCAGCGCAGCGGGGTCAGGGTAGATTAAGGAGGAGAGATTTCAAAAGAGAGGAAACTTAAGAGGAGGGGCCAAAGCCCTTCCTCTTGTGGTTTCTTTCTTTTGGCTGCGTCCGCATTTTGAGAGCGCTGTTCCGGTGGCAGAAGCTGTCAGAAAGAGCAAAGCAGAATTGTAAAAAAGTCCACCGAGCAGCCTGACCGGCGTGCCGCCGGTGTCGAGATTCACGGCTTAGTCAGCCTGATAAAGGTTCTCTCAGGCACCGCCCGGCTTTTTTGAGCCTGAACTTCTAATATTTTTTCTGCTTTAAAATTCCCGGAATCATTTTACACGATCAGAAATTTGGGTTCAGCATGACGCACCCGGAGGATCTGACCCTGACCCTTTATTCACGTCTTTTATAGTCTGAATAATTTTACCCGGGTACAGCCAGGCTTTTTGAGTCTGAACTGCGAACATCATTTCTGCTTTAAAATGCTCAGAATAATAATACGCAAACAAAAGCGTGACTGCCCAGTCGCGCTTGCTTTTACTGCACAATAAGAAGTTCTTAATTGCAGGACAATAATCTCTGAAGCTCAGTTTATGATTTCTTATTATCAGAACTAT
>ONRO01000131.1 GCA_900320235.1 uncultured Eubacteriales bacterium | reverse complement strand
TGGCTCAGAAAATTGAATATTTTTCGATAATTTTTAACGCAAAATTTTATCATATGGCATTTTGCCAACTCCTACTTGACACATACGCGGCACGCCGGCCGGTTGACAAAGAGGGGAGGAATATGATAAAATAGCAAAAATGACCAGAGGACTGATCAGGCGGCAATTATTGCCTGCCGGGCTTAACAGCAGCAGGTATGACCTGCGGGACAGCAAAAATGTTGTTCCGCAGGCATTTTTATTATTCCTGATCATATTCTTCATTAACAAGTATTTATGCCGCACCCTTTCTCAGCCGCAGGAACGGAGATGATTTTATGCCAGTGAAAAAAGAAAAAAATAATATACACAATGATGCTCACCAGATTGCTATGAAGGTTTCTGTTGTAAGTATCGCAGTTAACATTCTGCTCTCGGCAATCAAACTTTTTGCCGGAATTTTCGCACATTCCGGCGCTATGATATCTGATGCTGTGCATTCCGCATCCGATGTTTTCAGTACATTTATTGTAATAATCGGCATTTCTATTTCCAGGAAAAAGCCTGACAGAGATCACCCATATGGCCATGAAAGATTTGAATGTGTCGCTTCAATCGTTCTTGCTGTGATACTTGCCGCCACGGGTCTCGGAATAGGCTTCAAAGGAGTTGAAAAAATCACTTCGGCTGACAGCAGTACACTTGCCGTTCCCGAAACAGCAGCTCTTGTAACAGCTATCCTTTCTGTTGCTGTAAAAGAAATCATGTTCCACTATACAAAAAAAGCTGCAAAGAAAATCAATTCCGGCGCACTTATGGCTGATGCATGGCATCACCGCTCGGATGCACTTTCCTCTGTGGGCGCATTCGGCGGAATACTCGGTGCAATGATGGGATTTCCTGTTCTCGATCCGCTTGCAAGCGTTCTTATCTGTGTTTTCATTGTCAAAGCAGCGGTTGATATCTTCCGGGACGCTGTTGATAAAATGATAGACAAGGCTTGTCCGGAGGAGATTGTCGAAAAAATGAAAACTGTTATCCTGGAAACTCCTGATGTAATAGGTATAGATGAGCTGAAAACAAGACTCTTTGGTTCAAGAATATATATTGAAGTTGAAATACTGATGGATTCTTCAAAAACTCTTGTTGAAGCACACAATACAGCTGAGCTTGTGCATGATAATATAGAGGCTCAGTTCCCCGAGGTAAAACACTGCATGGTCCATGTCAATCCCTCATCCGATAATATGCACGATGAAGCCTGAGAGGATACTGTTTCTGAACGCTGCTGTCTGACTGCGGCAGTTTGCGTTCTTCACTTCAGTTTTTTCAGTAGTCAGATAATACAGAATACAGACAGTTGCCTGTGATAAATCAGACAACTGTCTGTTATTTTTATTGACAGGAAAATCCATGCAGATACTCAGACTTTTTCCCTGCTTTTAAAGTGACAAAACAGTATCTGCAAAAAATCCGATCATCCGGAAACGATCCTTTCAATTTTCTGTTCACTGCAAAAGCCCAGAGAAGCACCATTTGTGCCGATCTTGATGCCGGCAAAGATAACAGCTCTCTTTAAAGCCTGCTTAGCATTCCCTGATTTCACATAAAAATGAAGGAATGATGAAAACAAAGCATCTCCTGCACCGATTGTATTGACGACCTTAACATCAGTATATGCAGGCACAAGCGTCATTTCTCCGCTGTCAGATTCAAACAGCATTGCACCCTTTGCTCCCATTCCCAGAACTATTATTTTGTTATGATATCGTTCATACAGCTGCATTATAAAATCTTCAGGCCCGCACGGAAGCTTTTCGTCACTCAGAAACAGAATATCAGCGTTTTCCATGAAGTCACGGTTGTAGTCATCATCTGTACTGCTGAGCACATGAACATCTGTCGCTGTAAGCACTCCGCTTCTGCGCGCAGCCTTCACCAGTTCACGGTTAAAATTTATATTGCACAGTACTGCGGCATCGCTGCTTTCAAGTGCATGCTTTTCTTCTGCCGGATCAATGAGCTGATCCTGGATATCCTTCAGATCACAATAGATCTGACGCTTGCCCTGAGGATCAAAAAGAACAACTGAAACAGGCGTGTTTTTCAGACTCTGACGGATATGTTCAGTGCTGATACTATCACACTCAAGCTCAGAAATAATTCTTTTTGCTTCATCATCATTTCCAAGAAATGATAAAAGATCAACATCATCGCCAAGCGCTGAAAGCGCCTTCGCAATATTCAGACCTACTCCCGAAGCATTTGAATTAACCCCGAAAAACGGATAGTCTATCGGATAATAATTTATCGGAAACCCTCTTACAGAAACCGTTGTTTCAATATTCAGAAGGCCTGAAACCAGAATTTTCATATTTCTTTACCTCAATTCCACGGACGTTTTTTCCCGTTCCAGCCTTTTTCTTTCCAGTAGATTACATCTCTTTCGTTCCAGCCGTTTTTTTGCAGCATCCGCATTATATTAAAAAAGCCTTTTGTTTTTAATCCCGGTCTGACCCTGCCGTGTTTTTTTCTTATCCTTGCCGCAACGGAACCGACATCTCTGTTTATTTTTGCTTTCTTCTTTTCATTTACATGATCCCAGTCTGTTGCAGCAACTGCATAACCTAATTTGTATATTTTTGGTATACCCCAGAAAAACATACTGTCCGCCATATCCTTATTCGCAGACTTCATTCCTGCACCTGCAGCTGTGCATATGCAGACTCCCTGCTTTCTGAACATTCGCTCTTCCGGACTGTGCACCATCCAACGGTAACCGTAATGATCCAGAAACGCCTTCATAGCTCCTGTCGTATGATACACATATACAGGACTTGCAAAAATTATTACATCTGCATTATCCATCGCATCGGTTATCGGTGTAAGCTTGCTGTAATGCGGACATTTCCATTCGCCCTCGATAAAACATTTTGTACATCCGCAGCAGAATTCGCTGAAATCCTTCGGAAGAAAAAATTCTGTCAGATCACCGCCTATCTTTTCTGCCAGACTGTGTGCGATATGGTAGGTTGAGCCTTTGCGGTTCTGACCGTAAATAACAACCGTTTTCAATATATTCACTCCATTACATAATTGATTTTTCATAAAAGCATTTTCTGCCCTCATCAAATTCCATTGCAGCCGGACCGTATCTTTCCTTATGAATTATTCAATAGTAAGGATATCAGAAAAACCGGTAACTTCAAAAATCTCCATAATAGCATCACCGACATTGATCACCTTCATTGTACCCTGTTTGTTCATCTTCTTCTGTGCTGACAAAAGCACACGAAGTCCTGCAGAGGAAATATATTCTACCTTTTCAAAATCAAATATCAGGTTTGTAACACCATCTATTGATTCATTCACTGCCTTATCGAGTTCAGGTGAGGTATTCGTATCAATTCTTCCCTGAATTGAAAATTTAAGATTCGGCTTGTCTGAGCTTTTGTTAATAGTCATAAGAATTCTCCTTTAAAAATTCATATCTGATATCCGTAGAAACATCTATGGCAGCACACCCTATGAGTATCACCATTGATCGTGGAAATGATGTTTCAATATTCATACATAATCATTTTACCACAACATTAACAACAATACAATAAGAGAGAAGTTATTTTCGGCTATTTTCATATACTGTTACCGCAATACGATTATCAGTCAGGAATATTAAGTCTTCCGCATTGAAAAACACACGGGAAAAGGCAAAAAAACTTCCCGGGGTAAAAAAACCGGGAAGCTGAATAATTATAATAAAGCATCAAGATATTCTTGTCATGCCTTCATGTGCGATTTCAACGGTTTCAATTGCAATTTCAGACGCTGTTGCATTGAAATCAGGTAGTGTATATTTCATCGGCCATGCATTGATAACCTGCCATGAAGCAGCCGGTGATTCTTCCTCATCGAGAAGTGTAATGGTGATAGTTTTTCTTTCAACTGCACCGTTTACACCGGTGTTCATCCAGTCATACATACCGGCTTAACAGGTGCAACACCGATCACACAGACCAGTCTGCCGTTATCTATATCATCCTGACTCATTGTGTTCCTGCCGATATTCAC
>ONRO01000127.1 GCA_900320235.1 uncultured Eubacteriales bacterium | reverse complement strand
TATGAAAAATGGGAGCAGGCAATAGAAAAATGCGTAAAACCGAATTTCATCGATGTAAATAAAAAAGCATTCAGTCTTGGATATAATAACTGAGGAAAAAGAAAAACACATTCTATGCTGACTATTGACAGAAAAAAAGCCGGCGTAAAAATGAACTGAGAAAAAATTAAGAAAGAGTGATAACAATGCAGAAGAAATATTTTCAGCCAGAAATGGAAACCATGCCGGTTGAGGAAATAAAGAAAATACAGGACGAAAAACTTGTAAAACAGGTCAGATATGTTTATGAAAATGTAAAATATTATCGTGACCTTATGGATGAAAAGGGAGTCAGTCCTGATGATATCAAGGGAACAGACGACCTGTACAAGCTTCCGTTTGTCAAGAAGGACGATCTTCGTGAAGCATATCCATATGGACTGCTTGCAACTGATATCAGGAATTGTGTCAGGATACAGTCAACTTCGGGAACGACAGGAAAAAGAGTAGTAGCCTTTTATACACAGAATGATGTAGATATGTGGGAAGACTGCTGTGCCCGTGCAATAGTTGCAGCAGGAGGCACAGAGGGTGATGTATGTCAGGTCTGCTACGGATATGGTCTGTTCACAGGAGGCGCAGGACTGCACGGAGGATCACATCGTGTAGGCTGTCTGACACTTCCTATGTCAAGCGGAAATACAGACAGACAGATACAGTTTATGATGGATCTTAATTCAACTATTCTTTGCTGCACACCGTCCTATGCTGCATATATCGGAGAAACACTCAGAGAAAAGGGCTATAAGCCGGAGGATAACAAGCTGAAAGCAGGAATATTCGGTGCAGAGCCGTGGACAGAGGAGATGCGCCGTGACATTGAAAAGACGCTTGGAATAAAAGCTTATGATATTTACGGACTGACAGAACTCAGCGGACCGGGAGTAGCATTTGAATGCGAAGCCCAGACCGGAATGCATATAAACGAGGATCATTTCCTTGCCGAAGTAATAAATCCGGAGACAGGCGAGGTACTTCCGATAGGTTCAAAAGGAGAGCTTGTATTCACATCACTTGACAAGGAAGCATTTCCGCTTCTCCGCTATCGTACAAGGGACATCTGTGTTCTGTCGCGTGAAAAATGCTCCTGCGGAAGAACCTTCCTGAAAATGACAAAGCCGCTCGGACGTTCAGACGATATGATGATAATCAGAGGTGTAAATGTATTCCCGAGTCAGATCGAGGCAGTACTTCTCAACAGCGGATATGAAGCAAACTACCAGATAATAGTAGACAGAGTAAATAATACTGATACATTTGATATCAATGTAGAGATGAAACAGGATGATTTCACAGATATACCAGGAGCAATAACAAAGAAGGAGAAGGAACTTCAGAATGCGATGAAAGCTATGCTCGGCATTAATCCGAAGATACATCTTGTTACTCCGAAGAGCATAGAGCGTTCCGAAGGCAAAGCAGTCAGGGTAATCGATAAGCGTAAACGACTGGGCATCAATGTCTGATTAAAAGCAGATAAAAAATAATAAGGAGGCTAAATCATGGCAGTAAGACAAATATCTATTTTTGCAGAAAACACCAAAGGCAAGCTTGACCTTATCACAAGCTCAATTGCACAGGCAGGAGTTGATATCCGTGCAATGAGCGTAGCAGATACACAGGATTTCGGAATATTCCGTCTGATAGTGACTGAACCCGAAAAAGCAAAGGAAGCACTTGAGTCCTCCGGATGTTTTGTATCGATAACCGAAGTTGTTGGTGTATCAATGCCTGATGTTCCCGGTTCGCTTGCAAAGGTTGTAAGAATACTTGCAAATAATAATATAAATGTCGATTATATGTATGCATTCATAACCGTGTCAAAGAAAAATGCATCAGTTGTTCTGAGAGTAGCTGATAATGAAGAAGCTGAGAGAGTTCTTACAGAAAACGGTGTTACGCTTCTTGAAGAAAAAGATATTGCAAATATGTAATTCCAATATTCAATTAATTGATAAATAAAAAAGTTTTACAGGGGCCTTTCCAGAGGATAAGTGTGTCCGGTGGATACCGCTGCAAAGCAGTACCGACCGAGCCGGCAGGTGAGATCCTGAGCCTTTGGTGGGGGTTCGGGGACGGACTGAAAGTCACCGGTTTCTCATGCATCCTGTTTAATTGAATATTAGTATAAAAGCCGAAACACTGCTCCGACCGGGGCAGTGTTTTTTTGTGGGGAAAAAACACTGTGTAAAAAAATACAGACACGCAAACTGTTCCGTCAGAATGCGTGTCTGTAACTATTTGATTTTTATTCAGAAATATCATTGATGTCAAAAAGCTTATAATGTGATTTTCCATGTCTTTTGACATAATAAAGCATCTGGTCAGCCCGGTTGAGCGCAAGCTCAAATTCTTCTTTTGAACCGCCCTTAAAGCTGGTAATACCGATAGAGCAGGAGATTTTCTTATCGTCAGGGATATCAATATCCTTGTCGAGCTTTATTCTGATCCTGTCAACAAAGCCATCTCTGATTTCATGATAGATATGCTCAGCGAACTCAGCGCCGTCCTGTTCAGTTTTGTCATACAACAGAATAATGAATTCATCACCGCCGTATCTGACAGCCAGACCCTTACCCTGAGTCATTCTTTTAAAAATCTCAGCAAAGCTAACAAGAACAAGATCACCTACCTCGTGACCGAAGGTATCATTATAATACTTGAAGTTATCAAGATCAAGATAAAGAAGAACATTATTGATATTAGAGCTTTGTGAGCAGATTATTTCAGCCTGTCTGCTGAAGCCGTTACGGTTAGTGATACCGGTCAGATGGTCAGTAATAGCAGACTGTTCAAGCTGATGGTTCATCTGTTCGATCATAAGTCGGCTGTCGATTCTTCTCATCATTTCACAGAACTGACTAAAGGCGAATTTCAGTATCATCAGATCATTTCCTGCAAGAAGAGAACGGCTTCCGACAGATCTTCTTTTGATTTTGACTATACCGATAAATACAGTTTTAGTGCCTGACTGTTCCATGATAGGAATACCGATCATAGTCATGATATGATGATCATTGAATGGTTTCATAACAGGAAGGAACTGAGTGAAATTCTTGTCAACACGATTAGTAAGAAAAGCATGACGGTAGGTGAGGAAGAAATTAAAAATATTATCAAATTCTTCATCAGAAATCGGAGGTTTTTCTCCGTCATACATAAGCTCGTGTTTATCATCCTTTTTGCGAAGAATGATAATATCATCAAGGTGATAGCTGTTTTTGATTACAGCAGAAGTATTGAGATAAAGATCATCAACACTCATATTTTCACGGCTGATAGCTTCCTGGAGAACGGTAAGGAATTTGATATCTTTTTCACGTTTGGAAAGCTTGATCTGATTACCTGCCTGTCTTGCAATCTGGAGGATATGAGCAACAGGCAGCTTAGAATCGGTATTAATGATAGGATCACTAAGACGTTCACCGTGTTCAATAAAGTAAAGCAGGCGCTGTTTTTTTCGTAAAAGACCTTCCTGATCACAGAATCTTACACCCTCGGCAATAATTTCTTCTGCTTTGTCTTTCAGACCCTGTTTAAGATAGAGGGTAGCCTGTTCAATTGAAAAGATAGGAACAGCAAAGAATCTTGTTCCGGAAGCTCTTTCCATCGCAGCCCTTGCCAGATCCAGTTCCTCCTGGCAGAGATCGAATTTATTTTCGTAATTATTAAGCATTGCTTTAACAAGATGATAAAGCAGAAGATCCTCATCCCAGATACCGTCATTACTTTCCTGAAGCACCTTGAG
Organism: uncultured Eubacteriales bacterium; assembly: GCA_900320235.1. GTDB lineage: Bacteria > Bacillota > Clostridia > Oscillospirales > Acutalibacteraceae > UBA1213. Next base: position 2,831 of record ONRO01000127.1, on the reverse strand, counting down.
CATATGACCGACGATAACCTCTAATTTGCTGAGAAAATAATAGCAGTTATAATATTCTTTCTGATAATAACAGCTTGCGGCAATTATGCTGAAAAGCTTGGTTGTACTGCATGCACCGATTGATCTGTATCCCATTTCCTTCAGTATTTTAATGATAAGTTCAATAATGGAAATAGTATTCTGATAATCCTCCGAAACGAAGTAATTCATTGCAAGGTTATAGAGAGAATTCATAACATCATCAGGCATTTCAAGTTCTGTCAGGTTCAGAACACTCTGAGTCAGATATTCATGAGCTTTTTCAAAATCTTCCAGAATAATACTGTTATAACCAAGACCGGCGAGCATATGTGATTCTCTCAGAGGGTTCGGACGTTTGAGAACGGCAAGCCTTTTTTTGTACATTTCATGTACATAATGATGATGCCCTGCCCGGGAATACAGCATAATATTTTTCATATAAGCGTTCATCAGGAAATTGTCATTTTCAAGCATTGTTCCGATCTGAATGCCAAGTTCAAAATAATAAGGCTTTTTCTGACCTTTAGCGATAGCTTCAACAGTTTCCTCATCATTTTCAAAACCGAAGACATAAAGATATGCAAGAAAATTAATAAAACCGAATTCCTTGGCTTTATCGACGATATCGGTATCGATTTTAAAGCTGAAATCATATTCAAAGATATTCTTTCCGATACCGCAGTAAGCAGACCAGAGGAGAATTTCCGCCTTACAGGCAAGAAAACTGTCATTCATTTTTTCAGCAATTCTGACACATTCCCTGCAATACTGTTCGACAGGTCTGATCTGAGATATTATCATTCTTGCCCTTGCATAAGTGTAGAAATACATATAACGAAGATAGAGATTATCTATCTGATTACATCTCAAATCAGACATTTTATCACAAAGAACAAGAGCATGATCGACCTGTTTGAGATTCATATGTATATTAGCAGCAAGCTGAAGCAGAGCGATATGTTCTTCTTTTTTCAGCCAGATCGTTTTTTCATCAATACGGTTCATAATATTGCTTATATAATAATAAGCATCTTCCAGAGAGAAGGTCTGATACATATTATTAAGTTTAATGATATATTCATCCTTATTAGTCTTATCGAACCAGAATTCATCCTGAACGTCCATAGTTCTTTCGCTGTCAAGACTGCCCCATTCGAGCTGGAGATTCTGATCATCAGCAGCCTGAAGAAGGTCATCCCATACATATTTCTTATATTCAGCGATATTGAATTCATCGTTATACATAAGTATGGCATGGATATGAATAGATTGTTGAATAATGGAACGAAAGAGTTTAATAGTACTGAACGGAGCAAGATGAAATTTAGAAAGTATCATGATAAGATGATGTTCTCTTGAGATATACTCAAGAATACCGACAATATCCTGAACCATTCTGATAGTTTCATATTGGATTTCAAAGTGAAGGATATCTTCTTTTCTGGTACATTTATTATTAAGGATAAAACCAGCGAGTGGTTCGATATGCATTGAATAAACGTGGCAGTTTTTAAGAAAATCCTCAACAGACATAGAAGACTTATAATATGTATTATAGCATTTCCGGATCCACTGCAGGAAAGGGGCAAAGGTACTATGCATTTCATGCATAGCATATTCATGATAAAGGAAAACCTTATCACCGGTTTCCTCAACATCAGCGAGAATCTCACTTTTAGTAATATCCAAAGTATTATAGTGCTTGATAAATATAACATTTTTGTTTTGCTTTTCGACATAAGAGGCAACAACGCTCTGAACGTACATTTTAAAATCCATACAATTCCCCCTTGTGCAGCATAATTAGTTGCTTCTTCAAAACATTATACCATATTTTTAGGATAAATCAATAGAAATAAATGTAATTCTTTATTGTTTATGGTCAGAAGTATTTGAATTTTCAGTCATTGTGTCATTATTACAGAAAAGAGATCTCTGAGCGGCAATAACAGCAAGAGTATCACCAAGTTGAACGAGAACTGAAGAAATTAAGGAAAGTTCATTATCGTCAAGGCGGCAGGCGATCATATTTGCAATAGCGGTTACAGATGCAGTAAGTTCACAGGGATTCATTTATCATCATCCTTAATATTAGTCGAGTAAGTATCTGATACATAATATGACAAAAACCGGATAATGTGAATATCTGAAGAAAAATAGGAAAAACGATAAAGTTTCACTAGCCTTTCAGAGCTGCTGAATTGGTAGACGATTTATAAAAGTTTCGCCAGCCTTTACAAAGACTGCGGGGGGGCCAGTGGGGGGCGGGTGTTCAGTGAACACCGCTACGAAGCAGCAGCACCGACCGAACCGGCAGGCGAGACCAAGCGCCCCCGGTCGCCGACCGTAGTCGCCCGAAGGAAGTGCCCTTGGGGTACGGCGAAATCCTCTGACTGCAATCCCTCGGCAAGGGGTGAATTCAAAAACAGTCAAGTGGACTGTTTTTGAAGATGGGAAAGAGGGCGTCCCCTTGTATGGGTTATGGAGTAATGGGCTTGCTGCCGCAAGCAGCAAAGGAAGGATCAGAATTGCTCAAAGAGAATAGTAGTACTGAAAAAGCATGGGAGTATAAATGAGGTATGGCAGCTGCGTTTTCAAATTATTAATCGACTGACAGTTTTGTGTGAGCGTGGGCAATTTGGTTACGCTGAAAATCTTGTAAGTTTGGTCGCCCGGGAAGATTGAACTTCTGAATCAGGAGATATAGCGAGATCAGCTTCATGTGAGCGTAGGCGGAGTTGTTATGCTTTTCTTGTTTTCAGACATCAGTCAGTTTTGTGTGTGGGTGTTCAGATTTATCAAGCTTATTT
>ONRO01000406.1 GCA_900320235.1 uncultured Eubacteriales bacterium | reverse complement strand
CTTACAGAATAGTAATGGTAAGAAAAAGTTAGTACCGCGGGAGTGCAACAGTACTTTTCTATCAGAGCGCAGTGTATACGGAGCGATAGCGCGTCATGGGTGCAGCGTCACGCTGCCGGCACGCTGCCGAGATGCGCCGGTTGACCGATGGAGAAATATGTGTTATTCTATGATTAATGATAATTGTTGGTAGAGATGATTATTTCTGGTGATCGGAGGAATAGAATTGAATAATAAAATAATAATTGAATCAGTATACAGTCTTGATGAAGCTGCATTGAAAGCACTGAGAAAGAAATACTTTAAGGCAGAATCTGATGCGGTTTTTTTTGGCAGCAGTGCGCTTGTTCTCAGACCTGATGGAACAGTTGTGTATAAGGGAAAGGATGAAAAAATTGAAAAACTCGCCTCTGGGTGGCAGAATGTAATTAAATTAGCAGCCGGAGTAGATCATGCAGCTGTATTATTTCCTGATGGAACAGTTACTGCCGTCGGTGATAATAAAAAAGGACAGTGTGATGTTAATGAATGGAAAAATGTTGTCAGCCTGTTTGCAGGCGGAAACTGTACAATCGGTATTACAGAATCAGGAGATGTTCTGATGGCAGGTACAACAGAAAGACCGGTACAGATTGTATCCGAAAAGAAAGATTCTGATGAAAAGATAATAAAGATATCAGCCGGAAGCGGTTTTTCTGTAATGCTAAGAGCAAACGGAAATGTCACAGCAACCGGAGATAATCTGTATGGAGAATGTAATGTCAGGGACTGGAAAAATATAGCGTCTGTCTGCACTGGAGCAAGACATACTGTCGGATTGAGAAAGGATGGCACAGTAGTGGCAGTCGGTTCAAATACTCATGGACAGATTAAGGTCGGAATGTGGTCAGATATCAAGAAAATATGCGCAGGATATCTGCACACAGTCGGACTGAAGAAAAACGGTACTGTTGTCACAGCAGGAAACAGCCGTGACGGCCAGTGTAATACATCATCATGGAACGATATTGTGTCAATTGCAGCCGGAGCCATGCATACAGTCGGACTTCATTCGGACGGAACGGTAATAGCAGTCGGCTATAACGGAAAAGGACAGTGTGATGTTGCAACATGGAGAAATATAACAGCAATATCCGTATTTTCAGGACATACCCTCGGACTTCGGTCCGACGGCAGGGTTCTTGCAACAGGATATAATTCATCGGGTCAGTGTAATGTGGTCGATTGGAAGGATATAGTAGCTGTTTCAGCAGGAGAAGCTCATTCAGTCGGTCTGAAATCAGATGGAAAAGTCGTTGCAGTGGGAAGCAACAGCTTCGGACAGTGTGATGTAGGAAAATGGACAGATATCGTTGCAGTATCTGCAGGAAGCAGACATACGATAGGTCTGAAGGCTGACGGATCAATAATGATAGCTGGTATAGAGTCAACAAAGAAAAAAAGCTGATCAGAGTTGGCATGGTAAAAGAGGCTTCAGCCGGAAATTATCAGACAGTAAAGTGTAATGCAGATGAAAAACAGTAAGCAAGCCGGCATCTGGCATTTCTGCTTATAAATGGAAATCAAAGAAAACTGAGTCAATATGGTAATATATAGCTTGCAGCCGGTATGATATCAAGCTGAAAATATTAAAAAAACTGTAAAAAAACTCTCTCTGAGCATGAAAAGTAGGGTTCAGGAGAGTTTTTTTTGTTACCTTACAAGTTATTGCTATTTTGTATAAAAAGAAGATAAAAATATATGCAAATCAAACATTGGCGAAAAGCTTATTTTGTAGTATAATAATAATGTTTGTGCTGTTGGATATTGTCGGATATTCTGTAATAATCCAGATTGGCATAAATATAAAAAGGAACAAGGATTGTTTCCTGATTCAACAAAGGTTAAGGGATAACATATCCCGTGAAAAAAGGAAATCGGAGGAATCAGCATGAAGCTACACGGTATTAAAGTACCGCATAAGAAGAACACCGCCGATAGTAAGCCTGTACGTATGACCGTACCGAAAACCGTTACGATCCCTATGTCAATGCATATAGGAAAGCCCTCAAAACCGATCGTAAAAAAAGGTGATATTGTCAAGGTTGGTCAGCTTATTGGTGAGCCTGACGGATTTGTTTCTTCTGCGATACATTCAAGTGTATCGGGTAAGGTCGCAAAGATCGATGAGATGACATCTTCAATGGGAATGAAGATACAGTGTATCACGATCGAAAGCGATGGAGAGCAGACTTTGTATGAGGAGATAAAAGCTCCAAAGGTAAATGATTTTGAAAGCCTGAAAACTGCTGTCAAAGAAAGCGGCGTAGTAGGCCTTGGAGGAGCAGGCTTTCCGACCTTTGTAAAGCTCAGTGTAAAGGATCTTGAGAAGGTTGAAGCAGTTGTAATAAATGCAGCTGAATGTGAGCCGTATATTACCTCGGATACAAGAACAATGCTTGATAACAGCGAATATATTTTCAAGGGAATAGATGCACTCAGAAAATATATGAAGGTAAACAGGTTTATCATCGGAATTGAAAGCAATAAAAAGGATGCAATTGAGAAAATAAAAAAGCTTGCCGATAAAACTGATGATGTAGAGGTACACGTTCTGCCCTCGATCTATCCGCAGGGCGGAGAAAAGGTGCTCGTATTCAATACAATGAAAAGGGTCATTCCAAAAGGAGGTCTGCCGCTTGATGTGGGAGCCATCGTAATCAACGTTACGACTCTTTCATTTGTAGGAAAGTATCTTGAAGATGGTATTCCGCTGGTTGAGAAGTGCATAACAGTTGACGGATCTGCAATAAAGGATCCGAAAAACATGATCGCACCGATAGGCACTTCGATAGCAGATCTTATAGAAGCCGCAGGCGGATATAAATGCGAACCGAGAAAGATTCTCTACGGAGGACCAATGATGGGAATAGCGGTTCCGAGTGACGCTGAGCCTGTGCTGAAGAATACAAATGCAATTATAGCCATGGACGAAAAAGAAGCAACACCGAAAAAGACCACAGCATGCATCGGCTGCGGAGCTTGTATGAACCACTGTCCATTCCGTCTTGATCCGCGGGAGATCGCAAGGGCATATAAGCTTGACAGAGGCGAGGAGCTTGAGAAGCTGTGTGTTGATCTGTGTATGGAATGCGGCTGCTGCAGCTTTGTATGTCCGGCAAACCGTCCGCTTGTTCAGACGAATAAGCTTGCAAAGATAAAGCTTCGTGCATATCAGACAAAGAAGAAAGCCGAAGCAGAAAAGGAGGGTAAATAATGGCAAAATTAATTTCCAATGTTTCCCCTCATTTTTCGGGAAAACGTACAACACAGAATATCATGCTTGATGTCATAATTGCACTGATCCCGGCAGCAATAGCATCTGTCGTAATTTTCGGACTGCGTGCGCTTCTTGTTATCGGAGTATGTGTTGCAACCTGTATGGCAGCAGAGTTTCTGTTTGAAAAACTCTGCAAGCGTGAAAATACCGTATTTGACCTGTCAGCAATAGTAACAGGAATGCTGCTTGCCTTCAATCTTCCGGTAAGCATTCCTATCTGGCAGGCAGTTATAGGAAGTCTTGCCGCAATAATAGTTGTAAAACAGCTTTTTGGCGGAATAGGACAGAATTTTGCAAATCCTGCAATCACAGCAAGAATAATTATGCTTGTAGCTTTTGCAGGTTCAATGTCAAACTGGACATCTCCGATAAAATGGGGAAAATCCGTATATGAAACAGATGTGATCACAGGTGCAACTCCGCTGGCAGCAGCAGCAAAGGGTCAGACTGATTCAATGCCTTCATATCTGACTCTGTTTTTAGGCAATCATGCAGGCTGTCTTGGAGAGACATGTGCAGCAGCAATTATCCTCGGCGGGATTTATCTGCTTGTAAGAGGAGTAATCTCCTGGCATACACCAGTTGCATTTATTGCAACAGTTGCGCTGATGTCATTTGTGTGTGGCAAGGATGTACTTTATCAGCTGCTTTCAGGCGGACTTCTTCTCGGTGCGTTTTTCATGGCGACCGATTATGCAACAACACCGTCAACGAAGTGGGGCAAGATCATCTTCGGAGTCGGATGCGGACTTATCACAATACTGATCAGATTCTGGGGCAATCTGCCTGAGGGTGTTTCATATTCAATACTTCTTATGAACCTGCTCACACCATACATTTCAAAGCTTACAAGACAGAAGCCGCTTACAGGAGGTGTCAAGGTATGATGAAGGATATATTCAAACCAATCATAGTTCTGACATGTATCTGCCTTGTTGTCACAGCACTTCTTGCAGCTGTCAATCTTGTGACAGCACCTATAATCAGAGCTGCTGAGGAAGAGGCAGCACAGCAGGCACGTTCTGAGGTGCTGAAGGAAGCCAAAAGCTTCGAAAAACTTGATGTAAAGCTACCTGATGGGGTTACAGAAGCATTCAAAGGAAGCGATAACTCAGGCTATGTGTTTATGCTGTCGCAAAAGGGCTACGGCGGAGAGATAAAGCTTATCTGCGGAATCAGACCTGACGGAACGATAGAAGCAATGAAAACACTGTCACACAGTGAAACAAGCGGTATCGGTTCAAAGGTAGTTGATAATAATACAGGACTTAATCAGCAGTTTGCCGGAAAAAGCGCTTCAAATCAGGACAGTGTTGACCCTATCTCGGGAGCAACAATATCCTCAAAAGCATATAAGGCAGCTGTAAAATCTGCATTTGAAGCTTATGAAAAAGTAAAGGGGGCGAAGTGATGAATAAGACTGCACAGAATTTTCTCAAGGGTATCATCAAAGAAAACCCGGTGCTGGTGCTTGTTCTCGGTACCTGTCCGACACTTGCGACCTCAACGAGTGTAATAAATGCACTCGGAATGGGTGCAGCAGCAACAGTAGTTCTGCTTTGCTCAAATGTGGTAATTTCTGCATTAAGAAAAGTTATTCCGGATAAGGTAAGAATACCATGTTATATTGTTCTTATTGCAGGATTTGTAACAATGGTACAGATGCTTGTCAAGGCATTTGCACCTGATCTTGATAAGGCACTCGGAATATATCTGCCCCTGATCGTTGTAAACTGTATAATTCTTGGCAGGGCAGAAATGTTCGCAAATAAAAATAAGGTTTTTGACTCAGCAATCGATGCACTCGGAATGGGTGTCGGCTTTACGCTTGCACTTTTCTGTATGGCAACAATCCGTGAAGTGTTCGGCAACGGAACATTTGCAGGAATAGAGATACCGGTGCTGATAGATAATCACATTTCAATTCTGACAATGGCACCCGGCGGATTCTTTGTATTTGGTCTGTTGATAGCTGCTGTGAATAAGTTCGGTAAATATAAGCCGAAGAAAAAGGATTTTGGTTGTGAGGGTTGTCCTCAGGCTGATTCCTGCGGCAAAACGAGCTGCGAAAAAGAGGAAAAGGAGGCTGCCGTAAATGACTAAGCTTGTCGTAATACTGCTTTCTGCGGTATTTATCAATAACTATGTGCTTTCACGTTTTCTCGGTATCTGTCCGTTCCTTGGTGTATCGAAAAAGCTTGACAGTGCAACAGGAATGAGTCTTGCAGTAATATTTGTAATGCTTATGGCTACTGCAGCAACATATCCGATACAGATTTATCTTCTTGATCCTAACGGTCTGGGATATCTTCAGACAATTGTATTCATTCTTGTAATAGCTGCATTAGTACAGCTTGTAGAGATCGTACTGAAGCGATATTTACCATCGCTGCATAAATCACTTGGTGTATATTTACCGTTGATTACAACAAACTGTGCAGTACTCGGTGTTACCATCCTGAATATTGACGAAGGTTATACATTTGTCGAGGCGATGGTGAATTCTCTTGGCAGCGGTCTTGGATTTTTCCTTGCGATGGTAATGTTCTCCGGAGTACGCTCAACAATAGAAGGAAGCGATATTCCTGAAAGCTTCAAGGGACTTCCCGTAACGCTGACAGCAGCAGCGATTACTTCGCTGTCATTTCTTGGTTTCAGCGGCGTTATCGAGAACCTGTTCCCGATGTGATGACGGAGGTGCGAGAAAATGAATGAAATTCTTACTGCCGTCATTCCTGTTGTAATAATCGGCATAATCTGCGGTGCAGTTCTTGTAATTGCTTCAAAGCTTATGGCGGTCAAGGAGGACGAGCGTTTTCCGAAGATAAGAGAATGTCTGCCCGGAGCAAACTGTGGCGCATGCGGTTTTGCAGGCTGTGACGGATATGCAAAGGCGCTTTGCGAAAAAGAAGGCACAGCGACAAACCTTTGTGTTCCGGGTGCTGATGCTGTATCAAAGCAGCTCAGCGAGATAATGGGTGTTGAATTTGAGGATGTAATTGAGCAGGTTGCAGTTGTACATTGTGTCGGCGACTGTCATAAGACACAGGACAAATATGATTATGCCGGAATACAGACATGCAGCGCAGCGAAGCTTCTTTACGGCGGAAAGGGCAGCTGTACTTATGGTTGTCTCGGACTTGGCGAATGTGTCAGCGTATGTCCGAAGAATGCGATCAGTATCGTAGACGGCGTTGCAAGGGTCAACAGCAGAGAATGTATCGGCTGCGGATTATGCACAAAGACCTGTCCGCAGAAGCTGATTACTCTTGTAGCAGATGTAGAGAAGGTTGTTGTGACCTGTTCAAACAAGGACAAGGGTGCAGTTACAAGAAAAGTCTGCACAAACGGATGTATCGGTTGCAAGAAATGTGAGCGTGTATGTCCTTCCGGTGCAATAAAAGTAATTGATAACTGTGCAGTTATCGATTACAGTAAATGCCCCGACTGTGAAGATTTCGGAGTTTGTGCAAAGAATTGCACAACAGGCTGCATAATGCTTTCTGACCTGAGCGGACTTCACCGTTTCAAAAAAGAAGAAAAATAATATCAGAATAATAAAGGCAGTACCGCAATTAAAATGAACGGTGCTGCCTTTAGTGCATATATGTATTAAAAAGAGGCTTTCTTAACTGAATTTACCTGTTTTAAAGATAATTTCAGAAAAAAGGATGTCTTTGATAATACACTGTTATAACTATCCCGGCAATTATTACATAGCCGGCATCTGGCACAATGTTTATATTTTGATGTTTATTTTTAAGTGTATAATCTTTCCGGGAGTTTTTAAAGCAGAAAGGATATAAGGATTTCAGGCTCAAAAAGTCTGCCAGTCACCGAGTAAAACTTATTCAGGTTATAAAAGCCGTGAATCGGGTTTTGTACTCCAAGGTCACTTTCTACGAG
>ONRO01000400.1 GCA_900320235.1 uncultured Eubacteriales bacterium | reverse complement strand
CTGTTCCGGAAGATACTTTCAAAATAAGTGAAGTCAGAGGTTATGTTATTGCCGGCGCTGAAAAAGCAGAGGAAGCTGCATCAGGCGGCGGAGATGATCTTTTTGCAGTAGCAGCTCCCACAGAAGAAAAGAAAAAGAGTGATATCGAGGCTGATAACTTTATCGTAAAGGATCAGGATGTTACACTTCCGGCACGCAGTGTTATTGTTCTTAAATAATATTGAACGTGAAATGTTACATCAGCTGTTTACTGCTCCGACAGTAATTACAAAAGCAGAATATTTTAAATGAAAAAAGCCGATGATTAATTTCATCGGCTTTTTTATATTGATTAATTGCACAGGGCATTCAGGATGAAAAATCAGTTTTCTGTAAACTGAATTACGGAAGTGCTGATGCATATATGTTTTTCATCGGATCCCTGAGCTTTTGAAAAGTCTGGAGAAACTATTATTAACTTGCACCAGCATTTTAAAAGTTTCTCAGATATTTTTCGGTAAAAGTCAATCCATTGATTTATGCTGAAATATAAAAACGATCATGGTTCAAAACCGCAGATAGATGCACATCTGTTTGTGTAGAATTCAATAACATCCTGCGGACCGAGAAGCTTCATATCGCCTGAAAACTGGAAAAGCCAGCCAAGAAAGGGCGGACTGATCTGTATTTCCTCAGTGATGCGGCAGGTATGATCGGATGTTCTGACGATTTTAACATCAGTTCCGAATTTATCAAAGATATTTCCGATAAGCTTGTCGGAGAATTCAAGAGTGACAAGCTTTACAGGACCGTTGTACATTCTGAATATCTGATTTGTATGTGCCGGAAGTGTCTTCTTGACAATTATTGCTTCCTTGGATATCGGTTCAGAATAACCTTTCACATCAATATCATTCATTCTGTCAATACGAAATGTGCGAAGCTTCATTTCAGTTGTATCATCATAGCAGATAAGATAATAATGGTTGTCATTGGGTATCAGAGTCAGCGGCTCCACATGATACCTGTTTCCGTCATGACGATAAATTTTATTGAGATTTTCGTCAAGATCAAAATAACGGAAAGATATCTTTGTCTGGGAATCAATTGCTCTGAAAATCTTATCGATTTCATAAAGTGTAATACTTTCACCGCTATGCTTGCTGTAAACAGGGTTGTTCTTCTCAGTGATAAGAGCATTCTTATCATCCTTATCTGACAGGTTAATAAGAGTGTCAATAATTTTGTCTGAAGAATTACCCTTCATAAAAGTGAGTGAATTGATCGAATCGATCAGGATCTTTGCAGCGACAGTATCAAGCGGATAGACATTATCATCAGCCGCATACTGTAAAAGTTTATTCTTGATCTGCTCAGGTGCGATCGCAATGATCTTACTTTTAAGAGAATCAGCAAATTTTTTATCGATATCATCAGTAAGTCTCAGATTATTGATACCGGTAATAAGACATATAAATTCCTTTTCTGAAAAGGTCTGACAATTATTGTCAGGTTTGTTTATAGTATAGTATGCATTACCTCTGCTGGTATTCTTGAGCCTGATAACAAAGTCATAATCGGGGTTATCGGTAATGTAGGCTGCAAGAGTTTCGATATCATTGATAAGAGTGCGTCTGTCGCATGGAATATCTTCTTCCTGTAAGGCAAGAATAAGCTGTTTCGTGCTGATGGCATCGTCCTCACCACGGTGAGATTTCAGGATATCGAGAACCATTAAGGTCTTTATTTTCTGATTTTTTTTTCGAGACATATTGGTTCCCCCTTAATGTTTGTATTGTGTTTCAAGATATATTATAACTCAATAAATGTGATTTGTCAAAATTGGATATACAATTTATTGAACAATCGAACAATTTTTTAATAATTTCTACATTTTTAGCACTATTGTACTGAATGATCGGGAAATTATTATTGATTTAGCAATAAAATAATCACAAATCTTAGAGAAAAATCTTTACATCGCGGGAGCAATTTCCGGAAACGAAAATTACTTTTTTCAAAATAATGAAAAAATGAATAAAAAAGTCTGACAGCTGCCAGATGGGGAAGGCAGCTGTCAGGCTTAGTACAAACTAAGGAGAATTTATTAAAATGACTTGTAATCAGGATGCAGTAATTGTGTAGGTTTTGACAGATACAGTACCGTCAGCATCTGTTGCTACACATTTGAGATCATAGCTTGCTGCTGAAGTGGGGGTAAATTTAGCATATGTTTTTTTATCATTTCCGTAGCTGAGTTTATTCCATTTGGAATTAACTGAACGCTTGAAATAGAATTCAAAAGTGCATGGTTTTGTTCCGCCGACTGTTCTTCCGGCAATAGTAATTGTCTTATTGACACTGACAGAAGTGCCGGTATTGATCGTTGAGATATTTGTCAGAGGAAGACTTTCAGAAACTGTTGCATGATAAACAACCTCAGATGTTGCACCGGTGCTGTCTTTGACGACAGCTTTGAGATCATAGCAGGCAGCAGCTTTCGGAACAAGGACTGCATATTTAGCAGTACCGAATTCTGTACCCATTTTGTTCCATTTGCTGTTGGTGCTGCGCTTGAAATAGAAAGCATATGAATAGGAACCCGAGCCGCCTTCTGCGCCGCCTGTTATACGGATATCATCACCGATCTGAGCAATTTCAGTATTCAGATATGAGGTGTTTTTAAGCTGGCTGACGGGTTCGGCAGTTTTTATTCTTCTGATCTCGCCCGAGCATTCAGAGCAGTAAACAACACTGTATTCTGTGCCGTCGCTGTCTTTTTCTGTCACAGCTGCCGCAGGTGTGTGGCCGGATGCATGGACAGTTTCAGTTTTTTCTGCGCCGCAGTCAGAGCAGGTATAGGTGATAATACCGTCCTGAGTACAGGTTGCCTGTTTTGTGATAGTGCCGCTGCCGAAGGAGTGTTCATCATAATTGCTGTCATTGCTGATCAGAGCAGAGCTGTCTGCTGAGATAGAATATGATTATGAGGAAACTCCCGGTGCCGAATAGATAACGTAGTTTACATTCTTAGGAGCAATTGCATTGAAAACCGTTGTGCTGTTGTTTTTTACATTAATTGTTTTTCCCTTTTGTACAGACGTCTTATAAGTTACATATCCCTGTGAAGAAGATGATG
>ONRO01000135.1 GCA_900320235.1 uncultured Eubacteriales bacterium | reverse complement strand
GGGGCCAAAGCCCTTCCTCTTGTGGTTCCTTTCTTTTGGCGCGTTTCCGTAAGGGAACGCTTTACGCTGAATAAGTTGTCAGAAAGAGCAAAGCAGAAACGATATAAAGCTTGCCAATCTTTCACACGAAACTAATTGCCGATAAAGAAAAAACGAGCACGCCGGCTGAAATAAATTACTGCTTCGGTATTGAAAAAACGGCGGATAATTGGTATAATGTCAATGTATGTAAATTTGTCGGAATATGTCGGCTGACGAAAGAAGATGAAAAAATGAATAAGGCGAGAGAATCGGCAATGCTGCTGTCATCATTGTCGGTTTACAGAGGAGTGCTCAGCCGTACGGTTTTTGGTGCGTATTATGACCTGCTGACCGCAATGGATGAGCCTGTGCAGACCTTTCTTGAGAAATGGGGAAGATTTGTGTCAGTCCTTTATACAAGGGGTTATTCCGAAAGCCTTGCATATTGCTTGAGCAAGGCAGCATTCTTTGATGAAAATGCTTTTTCGCTTGCGGCAGCTGCCGGAAAGGCTGATGCCCTCGGCGAACATATTGTTCATTCTGTAAAAAGGGATATCAGAGCAATTAATTTTGCCGGAAAAGTAACACCCGGTGATATTATCTCGGGCTATAAATATAAGGACGAACTCGGAGCTGCAGCACAGACTCTGCCGTCATGGGGAAGCGGACAGAGCGTTGCTGAGCTTTCTGATGAGGACAGCGCTTTTGAACGTCTGAGCAGCTATTACAGAAAAAATGGCTGCGGAATGTATGCGAGGTACAGGGCATTTATCTGGCGTGACAGAAAGATTGAACCTGTCGTATTTCCTGATGAAATACAGCTTTCCTCTCTGCGGCGCTATGATGTTCAGAGAGCACAGGTCATAGAAAATACAACTGCCTTTCTCAGCGGTGTGAGCTGCAATAATGTTCTGCTGTACGGTGACAGGGGAACAGGCAAATCCTCCACCGTCAAGGCAATTCTTAACCGGTATTATACAGAGGGTCTGAGAATGGTGGAAATGCCGAAGGACAGACTTTCAGAATTTCCGCTGCTTGTCGAAAGGATAGCGGATATACCGCTTAAATTTATTATATTTATTGACGATTTGTCGTTTGGTGATGAGGACAGAAGCTATGCCCAGCTCAAGGCTGTTCTTGAGGGAGGACTTGCGGTACGTCCGGATAATACGCTTATATATGCGACATCAAACCGCCGTCATCTGATAAAGGAGAATTTTTCCGACAGACAGGGCGACGATATGCATAGAAATGATACAATGCAGGAAACACTTTCGCTTTCAGACCGTTTTGGTTTGTCAGTCAATTTTTCAAAGCCTGACAAGCAGGTATATATTGATATCGTTCTGGGACTTGCTGATGAGCTTGGGATAGAATATGACAGAACGAGGCTGATAAACGAAGCAGAAAGCTGGGCGATAAGCAGAGGCGGACGTTCGCCGAGATGTGCACGACAATTTATAAGCTCTGTTCTTGTAAAGCTGAATAGCTGAGCTTGTATGAAGGATCGATAAATCACCTTTTATTTCACGATTGAATGATAAATAAGGAGGAAAATATAATGAGAAAGATATACAGATTTATAGCGGCTGCGGCTGCAGGTGCACTGCTGCTTTCGGGTGCAGCCTGCTCAAAGGCAAAGCAGGGCGAGTATCCGGTAAAAATAGCCGGACATGAGGTGACCGCAGAGCCTCAGAAGGTTGTGTGTCTGAGCGATAATATAGCGGATATACTTATAGCATGCGGATATACAGATGCGATTGTTGCAAAGACAGACGAATGTGACCAGCCGGAGCTTGACGGTGTTCCGTCTGTCGGTTCAAGAAATAATCCGAGCTATTCAAGAATAGAAAGTCTGTCACCGGATGTTGTATTTGCAGACAAAAGTGTTTCAGCTGATCTTGTGAAAAAGCTTGATGACAACAGTATCAATGTGTTCAATATGATAAAGGCTCAGAACGGAAAAGAGCTTTCTGTTGTATATACCAGTGTTTCCACAATAATGGAAGGAGGCAAAACCGGCAAACAGAACGGCTCCAAAAAGGCAAGCAGTCTTCTTCAGACCTTTGATGCTATGGAAAGAACAATTCCTGAAAGTGAAGAGGAAAGCGCTGCAAGACCAAAGGCATGCTATCTTTATGATATAAACGGAACAGCAGCTACAAACGACAGCTTCAGCGGTAAATATTTCAAATATGCAAAATCACTGAATGTATGTGCTTCAAGCGAAACAACGCTTGGTTCAGTTGAATCGATCAGAGTTTCTGATCCTGATTTTATTTTCTGTGCTCAGGGAGTAAAGGACCAGATATTAAAGAGCGACAGCTTCAGGAATCTTGCAGCTGTAAAGAAAGACAGAATCTATGAGATAGATTCTGATGAGTTTGATCGTCAGGGCGATACTATGACAGAGGTTCTTTCCTTTATGATACAGACAATGTATCCTGAGCTTCAGTCCAAAACTGATGAGGAAAGCGTGAGCGAAGAAAGCAAACAGGAAAGTAAGCAGGACAACAAACAGGAAAGCAAGCAGGAAAG
>ONRO01000059.1 GCA_900320235.1 uncultured Eubacteriales bacterium | reverse complement strand
GCGATAGATCCCAATGATACAGTTGCGATAAGACCAACGGCCAATGCTGCAACCAGTATCTTCTTCTTAGTCAACTTCATTCTAACGATCTCCTTTCAAAGAAAAAAATAATTTCTATTTTAAATCCGTTACACGGTGCGGCCGTTGGCGGATTCAAAAAACTTATTGATTCGGGATGTTCTTTCACAAAGGGAATTTCTATCATTTTTCATCAGAACGTTTATCACTCGTCAAAAAGCAAAAACACTTAGTTCTTAAAACATTATACTGCATCTCTTATTCAGTTCTGACCTCTCAGCCATAGCCGGACTGAGAGATCATATTAAATTTTGTAAATATTCAGTCCGGAAAAGCTGAATTATTCCTTATTTTCTTCCTGAATATTTTCCTCTGCTTTCTCCGGGACTGTCTGGCTTTTCTTCTTTTTCTTTATCATATCAGGAAGAAATACCAGAATTATCAGTACAATTCCTGCACCGATCGTTATATACATTCCGGGCGGATTCTGTATAAAATCAGATACATATCCGAGCTTCGGTATCGAAAACTGTGGTACACCTATCAGATTCTTAAAATGTACCGGTGTTGAATCAACTGTCTGGTTTGCATCGCCCTTTGTATAAAAATGCGAATTCTCTGCATCAATTTTCACTACCCTGTGTGTTGCCACCACAAGATCTTCGTTAAGGACAAAGGTTATCGCATCGCCAACCTGTACATCCTTAGGGTCAGTTTCCTTTACATATATCAGATCTCCAACATTATACTGCGGTGCCATACTGCCCGACAGGACATTGAACACCCTGTATCCCATGATTCTTGATCCCATAAGAAATACTGCGCACAGCACAACAATCACTACAAGTATCGTGGACACTATGCTCCAGACCTTTTTTAATGTCTTATTCATCTTTATTCTCCCCGGTTCCCTCGTCAGACTTCTTGTCTTCCTCAGGTTTTTTATTTTTCTCGGGTGTTTTATCTTCCTCTACCCTGGACTGAAGCTCCTTTTTGAGTGCCTGAAGCTCTTCCATCATCTGCGCGTTCTTTTCTCTTTCAGTCTCAAGACGTTCTCTTTCCGCACTCATTTCCTCAAGCTGTTCTTTTCTGTATCTGCGGAAAATCACCACAAATTTGACTGCCTGATATACAATAAGTATCATAAAAGGTATGAAGATACAGATGATATATCCCTGCGGAGTTTTCATGAAATTGAAGAATGTTCCGACTCCGGGTATTGCCTTTTCATATTTTCCCAGAACATACATATATGTGACAATTGTATCATCGTCCTGATTTGTTGTTGTACTATATGTTATGAATCCGGGATTTCCCTTTGCATCCGTTGTGAGCTTACGGATCTTATGGGTAATAGTTTCTCCGAAGCTTTCGGTACTCTGGGACATATATGTGATTATATCCCCTTTTTTAAGCGTTGCGGGATCAGTTTCTTTTACAAGAATAAGATCTCCGGCCTTGAAATCCGTCTTACTCATTGAATCCGTATTTACTATGTAAGCCTTATATCCAAGAATATTTCTGTCGTTACGATTGAATGTATTTACTGAAATTATTGTAAAAAGCGTCATTGAAATTGCAAGTACTACAAACACCCATACCAATATTGTTTTGACTATCCCTAAAACTTTCTTCACGTCTATTGTTCTCTCCTGACCTGCAAACATCCCGAAGATGTTATATATTATATCTGCCGAGTGCAAGCCGAATAATAATCTGTCACACTTTTCTCAGCAATGTATTCGTTAAATAATTCACCAATTCTCACTTCGGTAAATAATCTATTTACATTATAGGACAACAATTGTTTTATGTCAAGTATAATAATGCATATTTTTTGTACAAATTTAATATAATTTTCTTTTATTATTCAATAAATTGTTTCATGGTGTTTATTTCAGTAATTTTTTAATCTTTGCTTTTTCGCTTTTGTGATTATCCGGTTTATTCCATCCGATACTATTTTATTATTATTTTCATCTTTCAGGCACAAAAAAACTGCTGAAAGGTACTTTTATACACCTTTCAGCAGTTACTGAATTCTTACATCTGCTTTTTTACGACCCCGTATTCATCGTCCCTCCGATAATACGGGCAGCTTTTTTGTTTTCCGCTGATGAGTGCATAATATTCGTCCTCATCCAGATTTACCAGGCACTCATACTCTTCAACATTTTCATTATAGACATAATACACACAACTTTCACACGATGCTACGCTGCTCATTTTATTCCCCCCGTTTCATTTTTCTTCCGCCGTCTGAGAATGGCGAGTGCACAGGAATTGATGCCATGAGGATATTTCCTTCATGCGCCCACCGGACCCGGACTTAATTATTCCGTGTCATGATACTTTGGTTTTTCAGAGTTTTCCAAGATCAACAAATTTTATTTCATCAGGATCAGTCTTTCCTCCGTAAAGCACCTGAACATCTCCGCTGTCAAAATCAAACACTGCTCAAGCATACTTCGATAAT
>ONRO01000142.1 GCA_900320235.1 uncultured Eubacteriales bacterium | reverse complement strand
TTTACCAAATATCTGATCTGTAATATTTTTAGCAGCAACTTCAAGTCTTCTGTATGTAGAATCAATGCTTCCTTTCTCAATTGTTTTCCCGTTAATATCCGTTTTGATACTACTGTTCAGGCTGAGAAAAGACAAATGCTGTGAATAGATAAATATTTTATCTGACATATCAAATATATTTGCAGAGCTTTCAGCTGCAAGTAAAGCACATTTTCCGAATGTAATTATATATTTATACTCCCTGATATCCTCTATCAGACGAGAAAGGTTGTCTTTTTCAAGAATCTCATTCTTTTTTGGTTCCGTAAGATTATCAAAGGCTTTATAGTGTACATATTCCGAAGAATTCGTAATACGGTAATCATATCTGTCGCATGAAGGAAAAATACCGGGATAATTTTTATTCAGTATAGAAAGCATCATATCAAGGTTTTTTCCTGTTTGTCCGTTAACAAGCTTTCCGCTTTTCAGTTCTTCCTGACCCGGACATGAAAAAATGAATGCAGTAGGTATATCTTTTTTTCCTTCATTTCTTCTGACAATAAGCCTTTCTGTTGTCATTGTTCATTTACTCTCCAATCTTTTTTATAAGGCCGCCGCCGTAAGTTATGCGGCGGCTTTTGATCATTTTTTATTTTTCAGTACAAAACTCAACTGTTTTTCCTTCTAGAATAAGATTTGTTGTTCTTACTGCACACATTTTTCCGCACATTGAACAGGTATGTCTGTCTGCAGGAGGTGTGCTTTCAAAATACTCTCTTGCCTTTTCAGGATCAACAGCTACCTTGAACATCTCTTCCCAGTCAACCTTATGACGGGCTTCAGCCATTTCATTGTCCTTATCTCTTGCATGTGGTACGCCCTTTGCAATATCTGCTGCATGAGCT
Source organism: uncultured Eubacteriales bacterium (assembly GCA_900320235.1). GTDB lineage: Bacteria > Bacillota > Clostridia > Oscillospirales > Acutalibacteraceae > UBA1213. The sequence goes on along the minus strand of ONRO01000142.1, from coordinate 7,300 downwards.
GCAATACGGCTTGCTATTATTCCTTCCTTAACATCATTTAAGTCAGGCAGTCTAAGGTGCTCTGCCGGTGTTACATAACAGAGAAAATCTGCTCCGCTTGCTGCTGCAATAGCTCCGCCTATTGCTGATGTTATATGATCATATCCGGGGAAAATATCTGTTACAAGCGGACCGAGTACATAAAACGGAGCATTATAACAAATACGCTTCTGAAGCTTCATATTTGCTTCGATCTCATTCATTGCCATATGTCCCGGACCTTCTACCATTACCTGAACATTTCTCTCCCAGGCTCTTTCTGTTAATGCTCCAAGCTCGATAAGTTCAGATATCTGACCTGCATCAGTTGCATCATCAATACAACCCGGACGAAGTGCATCTCCAAGACTTATTGTTACATCATATTCCTCAAGAATATCAAGAACCTTATCATAGTACTCGTAAAACGGGTTTTCATTGCCCGTCATCATCATCCATGCAAACAGCAGTGATCCTCCTCGGGAAACAATATTCATTTTTCTTTTATCTCGCATAAATGCTTCAACCGCACGGCGGTTAATACCTGCGTGGATTGTCATAAAATCCACACCTTCTTCTGCATGTGCCCGAACTACCTTGAGAAAATCCTCAGCTTTTATTTCAAGCAGATCTTTTTCAAGATAGCCGATTGCGTCATACATCGGAACTGTTCCTATCATTGCAGGAGATTTTTCTATAAGCTCACGACGGAATGTATTTGTCTTTCCGTAATTGCTCAGATCCATAATAGCTTCTGCGCCAAATTTTATTGCCATATCTACCTTCTGCATCTCTACATCATAGTTTTTGCAATCACCGGAAATACCAAGATTGACATTTATCTTTGTTCTCATTCCTGCGCCGATACCTTCCGGCGAAATTGATTTATGATTGATGTTGCAGGGAATAGCAACCTCACCTTTTGCTACCGATTCCATTACCTTTTCCGGAGATGTATATTCTTTCTCTGCAACTATTTTCATCTCAGGAGTGATTATTCCTTTTTTTGCTGCTTCCATCTGTGTTTTGTAATTTCTCATAATTATTTTCCTTTCAAGCATTTTTTAGTTTTTGAATTTACCATTATAATCAAAGGCATGATCCATCGGACCGGAACCATGACCAAGATCGAGCATTGCAGATAATGCACCTGAAATATATTCTTTTGCTTTTCTGACAGCATCTTCAATCGTATATCCTTTTGCAAGATTAGCCGCTATTGCAGAAGATAAGGTGCATCCTGTTCCGTGTGTATTTGGATTATCTATCTTATTGCCTTCGAAAGTTGAGAATGTACTCCCAAAGCATAGAATATCAGTCGCATCGCTTACACTATGCCCTCCCTTTACAAGTACAGCACTGTGATATCTGTGATGTATTATTTCTGCGGCAAGTGCCATTTCATCTCTTGAGATTATTCTCATATCAGAAAGCACCTCTGCTTCAGGAATATTCGGTGTTATTACATGTGCTACCGGAAGAAGCTTTTCTTTTAGTATGCTTACAGCATCTTCACTGATCAGTCTTGCTCCGCTTGTTGCTACCATTACCGGATCAACAACGATATTTTCTGCCTTATAGAACAATAGTCTTTCAGCTATTATTTCTATAAGTGCAGCTGACGATACCATGCCTATCTTTACTGCATCGGGTCTGATATCTTCAAAAACTGCATCGATCTGGTGCCCGAGAAATTCCGGTGAAACCTCGTAAACGGCACGTACCCCTGTGGTATTCTGTGCTGTAAGTGCTGTTACCGCGCTTGAAGCATATACACCATTCAGGGTGATCGTTTTGATATCTGCTTGAATACCGGCGCCTCCGCAGGAATCACTGCCTGCGATTGATAATGCTGTTTTCATCAAAAAACTCCTTTCTCTCCAAAACGCATTATTTTTATATAGCGACATAAAGTGGTGTCCCCGATTTGCCGCTTTTTGGCTTTATAAAACTTTTTCAGTTAACCATAAGTTTTTCAAGCTCATATTTCAGCTTTTCTTTCATTTGCTCAAGCTGCTGTTCAGTCGGACGGTTATCTTCTGAGTACATTTTTTCCATCGGATACCACCAGACAGGACCTTTTCCGTTATTTCCGTATTTTTCGATATCTCCGTTTACTCTCGGATAAAGATGCCAGTGAAGATGTGCGTCACCCATTCCAGCAGCTCATGATTCATTTTTTCAGGATGAAAGGCATTTCCTACTGCCTCAGCAACCATTATCATTTCTTCCATGAATTGTTTTCTTTCATCTTTCTCAAGCTGAAACAATTCTGTATGATTGTGATTCTTATAAAGAAAAAGAGTATATCCGTAAAAATGCTGATTATCTCCTATCACAACATACCCTGTTTTTAGTTCCATGACAAAGTACGGATTATTTCCTTCCTTTATCATTTTGATTCTGTCACAAATCAAACACATATTATTTCCTCATTTTCTGAAGTTTTATTTTTAATCTTTCTGCAGCAGCTTTCACATCACTTTCAGCAAATATTGCTGATATTAACGCTGCACCGGCTACACCGCTGTCTGTTATTATATCAATATTATCATAGCTGAGTCCTCCGATTGCTACGACCGGAATGCTTACTGCAGAAGTGATTTCTTTCAGAGTCTGTACCTTCATAGGTTTTGCATTCTGCTTTGTAGGTGATGTGAACAATGCACCACAGCCAAGATAATCTGCCCCTTGTTTTTGTGCACTGAGTGCCTGTTCTGCAGTTTTTGCGGTTGCACCAATGATAAAACTGTTTCCGGCCAGATTGCGTATTTCAGAAACATTCATATCATCTGCTCCTACATGGACACCGTCTGCACCGCTGTCTATTGCCGCTTTTACATCATCGTTTATTATAAGCGGAACATCATATTTCTGACAAACGACTTTAAGCTTTTTTGACTTTTCTGTCAGTTCTTGTGTTGTCAGGCTCTTTTCACGAAGCTGTAATATTGTTACACCGCCTTTAAGAGCGTTTTCAACTTCTGTGAAAAAATCTCTTTCGCCTATACAGTCACTGTCTGTTATTGCATATAATAATAAACTATTTTTATCCATTGTTCTGTGTTACCTCCCTGAGCAAAGAAACAAGTCTGCACGGATCAGGGCTTTTCATAAACCCGCTCATAATACAGATACCATCGGCTCCTGATAAAATTACATCTTTTGCATTTTCGACTGATATACCTCCGATTCCATAGACAGACAGACCAACTTTCTTTCTGATCTCATTAAGAAAACCCAGTCCTCTGCCCGGAAGTCCTGCTTTACAGTCTGTATTGTAAATATGTCCGGCAGTTATATAGGTCGCTCCGAGCTTTTCAGCAGACTCTGCTTCCTCTGTACTATGACAAGAAACACCTATTACTCTGAAAAACTTTTTTTCCTCATTATTCATTTCCATCAGAGTATGAAGAGGAAGATGTATTCTTCTTACTCCCAGATTAATTGCTGCTTTATAATAATAATGCATGGTGAATTCTGTGTTCTTACTATAACAGAGATCCCTGACTTTTTTTGAAAGAGTATAATATTCGTTTTCATCCAGATCCTTTTCTCTGAGAACTATACTGTCCGGATGGGCTGCTGCAATTTTTTCCAGTTGAAGAAAAAAATCATCTTTGCACAGTTTTCGGTTTGTAATGCATATTATTTCAGACATAAAGGTAATCATTAAGAACAGGCTGAAGACCTTCTGAAGACATATCCTTATACATCTTTTCAAAACTTCTGTCATCGCTTATTTCAAACTGTTCATCACCCTCAGCTCCGTCTGACTCCTTTCCGCTGTATTTACTTTCGTGGTCTCCTATACCTGTTGATACTCCGGCAGATATTTTTGTTGCTGCTATTTTTACAATTCCGTTTCTGAAGGATTCGCTTTCTCTTGAAGATACAGTTATTCCAACATACGGCATAAATATCCGATATGCACACAGAACCTGACATAGCTGTGTCTCATGGACATCAAGAGGATTAATCTTATCATTATTGATAATAGGTCTAAGTCTCGGACAGGACAGTGACATCTCAGCATGTGGATATTTTCTTTGCAGATAATATACATGCAGTGCACTTGCAAGTGCATCCTTTCTGAAATCTGAAAGTCCAAGCAAAGCTGAAAAACCTGCTCCCCTCATTCCACCCATTAATGCTCTTTCCTGAGAATCAAAACGATAGGGCCATACACGCTTATGTCCTAAAAGATGGAGGGTTTCGTATTTTTCAGCATCATATGTTTCCTGAAATACTGTTACATAGTCTGCTCCGCATTCATGCAGGTATCTATATTCATCTGTATTGACAGGATATATTTCCAGTCCGACCATGCGGAAATATTTTCTCGCCAGTTTGCATGCTTCACCAATATATTCTACGCTGCTTTTAGCCCTGCTTTCACCAGTAAGAATCAGAATTTCTTCCATTCCTGAATCTGAGATAACCTTCATCTCATGCTCGATCTGTTCCATATTGAGTTTCATTCTTCTTATATCATTATAACAATTAAAACCACAGTAAACACAGTAGTTTTCACAGTAATTTGCTATATAGAGAGGTGTGAAAAGATATACTGTGTTACCGAAATGCTTCACTGTTTCAGCCTTTGCTTTCTGAGCCATCCTTTCAAGATATGGCTCTGCTGCAGGAGATAACAGCGCCTTGAAATCTTCTATACTGCAGCTTTCATGCTCAAGTGCAGTAACAACATCACGGGCACTGTATTGACTGTAATCATATTCATTAACCTGAGACATTACTTTTTCACAAATATCAGAACTGATCACCTCCATACCTTTCATATATTCCATATGATTTGTACGGCTCGAAGGATCATTTTCAAGACGATGCTTTTTTTCAAGTGCTGCTTCAGAAAGCTTTTCACTATCTACGAAAAAACTGTTTTCCATTCTGCTCACCCTCAGTTATGAAGAAATCCCGTAAGCGGGTCTGATGCTGATGCACCTCTTGTAAGTACCCGGCCGGGTTTTGCAAGATATGCCTTTCTGCCTGCTTCAACAGCCGCTCTGAATGCAGATGCCATCATCGGAAGATCGCCTGCAGTTGCAAGAGCAGTGTTTGACATTATTGCAGCTGCGCCCATTTCCATTGCTTCACATGCCTGTGACGGACGTCCTATTCCGGCATCTACAATTACCGGTAAATCAATTTCATCTATAAGTATCTGTATAAACTCTTTTGTTGCCAGACCTTTGTTTGAGCCGATTGGTGAAGCGAGCGGCATTACTGCAGCAGCTCCGGCATTCACAAGATCTCTTGCTGAATATAGATCCGGATACATGTACGGAAGCACAACGAAACCTTCTTCAGAGAGTATTTCTGTTGCTTTTATTGTTTCATTATTATCCGGCAGAAGATACTTTGAATCTCTCATTATTTCAATCTTTACGAAATCGCCGCATCCAAGTTCTCTTGCAAGTCTGGCTATTCTGACTGCTTCCTCTGCATTTCTTGCACCTGATGTATTCGGCAGTAATGTTACATTATCGGGAATATAATCAAGTATGTTTTCATGTTCTTTTGTATTTGCCCTTCTCACGGCAAGAGTGATTATTTCTGCTCCAGCATATTTTACAGCTGCTTCAATAAGCGATAGAGAATATTTTCCTGAACCAAGAATAAAACGGGATCTGAATTCCTTTCCGCCTAATATCAGTTTATCATCATTATTCATTAACGGCACCTCTTTCTTTTAAAAATTTTATTTCTATCAATCAATCTGAAGTAACATATTATTTTTTAAATATTCACGATATCCTCCGAGCAGTTCGGCTGTTTTGAATCCGTTTTCATCAAGCAGATCAGCAATATCTGAGCTTATCTCACCTTTCTGGCAAAACAAAACAATACGTTTGCTCTGAGGCAGTAAATACAATTTGTCAATCTCATCAACCGGAATATTTACAGCCCCTGGTATTGTGCCGAAGTTGAAGACAGTTCTGTCCCTGAGATCAACAAGTATATCCTGATCGGTAATTCTGTAATCTTTAATATCTATTTTTTCAGTCATATAAATTCACCGCCTGTATTACTGCAACTGATAAGATAATCATTCTGATTTTCAATAAGGTTCGTTATTACAGGTGCTTTACCGCAGACAGCACAACGGGGATCACTGCCTGCCATCTGATGTACTCGTACATTCATATTGAGTCCATCAAAGGTCAGCACTCTTCCACAAAGTAGTTTTCCGGAAGATGTAAGATATTTCACGGCTTCAAGAGCCTGAATGCTTCCAAGAACTCCAGCAGCCGCACCGACAACACCCGCTTCACTGCAGGTATCAGAATCATGTGGAACTGAACCCATAAGACATCTCAGACACGGTCCATTACCGGGAACATAAGTCATAGCCTGTCCTTCAAATCGTATTACTCCGGCATGTGAAAACGGCTTTCTTGCAATAACACAAGCGTCATTTATCAGAAACTTTGTTTCAAACCTGTCTGTACAGTCAAGAATGAAATCATAGCCGGAGATAATTCTGATAATATTTTCCGGTACAAGTCTTTCATTTATCGTAATAATATTGATTTCGGGATTAATTGCTGTTGCAGTATTTTCTGCTGAAGTTGTTTTACTCTGACCTGTTCTCTCTGTTGTATGTATTATTTGTCTTTGAAGATTTGACAGATCAACCTTATCATAGTCTGCAATTCCGATAGTTCCTACTCCAGCTGATGCAAGATACATTATTGCAGGTGAACCAAGTCCTCCGGCTCCTATTACGAGAACTTTAGATTCTGAAAGCTTTTTCTGACCTTTGATTCCTATTTCCTTAAGAACAAAATGTCTTGCATATCTTTTAGCCTGTACAGCATCAAAGCTCATTTCAGCCGCCTCCTACAAAACCTACGATTTCAACTGTATCGCCGTCATTAATAACGGTTTCATTATACAATGATTTTGGAACTATTTTACCGTTAATTTCAACTGCAACACGGTTTTTATTATAGTCAGTTTTTGAAATATATTCCGCAACAGTTATTCCGGCAGCATTTTCTGCACTACCGTTTATTATTACCATTCTAAAACCTCCTTTTGCTCCGGTTATTAATTTGACCCGGTCAGATATCTGTAAAATAATAAAGAGACTCCCGATCCGGCAGCCTCTCATACAGACATATTATTCCCTACGTTGGCATTATCCAAATCAGGTTACGGGTCGAAGGTCACACCTTCCTCTCAGCAAGTTTACAAGCTCCCCTTGACTTTTTATATTTTACCACAACCTTAAATCACTGTCAACCCACCACCGTCGGTT
>ONRO01000192.1 GCA_900320235.1 uncultured Eubacteriales bacterium | reverse complement strand
ACTGATGACTACACTGATGACTACACTGATAACTATACCGATGATACAGATAATGATTCTGATGATGATTATTACAATGATGATTACTCAGAAGATGAATATTCTGAAGAAACCGGTAACAATGATTCTGATGAATCGGATAATTCTGAAGAAGAAAGCTCAGTTGAAAACGAGGAAAATTCCGAATCTTCAGATGAAAATGCAGGTGAATACTCTGCACCGTTCCATAAGATGACACAGACAGATGCTGCTCTGAAATCCGGATTTACAGGAAACGGTAAGGTTATTGCTGTTATTGATAATGCATTCGACTGCTCAGAAAAGCTTTTTTCGACTATGCCGGTTTCAAAGAAGCTCAGCTCAGGTGATATTAAATCAGTGACCGACAGGGCAGCTCTCAATACAAAGGATAATTCTTCCCTTTCTAAAAACGATAAGATCATTTTTGCATATGATTATGCCGGCTTTGACAGCGATACCTTCTCTGAAAATTCAGACCACGGTACAAAAACAGCTGCTCTTGCTGCCGGAAATGATGAATCATCTGACGGTAATTCATTTGTTGGCATGGCTCCGGATTCACAGCTTATACTTATGAAGGTATGCCCTGATAATTCAAATTATGCCGGCGATGATGTGATTCTTGCGGCTCTTGATGATATTGCAAAGTTTTGTCCGGATGTTCTGAACATCAGTCTCGGTCTTCCAAGAAGTGCTCCTTCCTGCGGTCTTACAGAAAAGGCTATTGAGGTTATTTCTGAAGAAGGTACGATCATCTGCTCAAGTGCCGGCAACAATGCTCAAAATACTAATTCCGGACTTGAAAACGGTTTAGACGCAAAATACACGGATTACAGTACGATCTCCTACCCTTCCTCAATGAGCTGTGTAATATCTGCTGCGTCTGTTGACAGCGACAGTGCTGTATATGATTATATAGAAATAGAAAACGGCACTAAATTCCCCATCGCTGACATCATATGTGATGACAGTGAGGATACTCCTGATTTTTCAGAAATAAATGAACAGATACCCTATATTTATTTTGACGGCTTCGGAGAAGCAAAGGATTATGACAGTTCTAATATCTACGGTAAGATCGCTGTTGTAAAGCGGGGAGGCATTCCGATCACGGATAAGATCAGAAACGCTTCCTTTGCCGGTGCAGCAGGTATTCTTATAATCAGTGATGAACCTTTATATATACGTTTCAAAACTGAATATAAGGGTATACCCTGCGCTGTTTTAGACAGCTCTGCATTAAGCTTCTTTTCGCAAATGGTCCCTGCGGGTAATCTGAGTTTCCGGACTAATGGCAGCTTTGATATCTCTACCGGAAGCCAACCATCATCCTTTACTTCCTACGGTGTCACAAGTAACCTGAAGCTTAAACCCGATATTTCCGCTCCCGGCACCGATATTATTATCCCTGCCGGAGAAACAAATAAACGGTTCAATGGAACATCAGCCTCAAGTGCTGTTATCTCAGGTGCTGCTTCTGTAATGTGCCAGTATTTCAGCGATTCTGATGCTGATTTCGGAGATACTCCTGTCTCTTCTGTTATTTCTGCCATAATGATGAATACCGCTGTACCTACACAGTACGAAAAAGGGCTTTATTATACACCAAGATTGCAGGGCTCCGGTATTCTGAATATTAAAAATGCCGTCAACACTCCGGCATATGTTACCGATGAATCCGGTCTGGCTGCTGTCAGTGCAGGCGACAATAAGGACGGTAAATTCACTTTTTCACTTACACTCCATAACTTTTCAGATCAGAAGCAGGATTACAAGCTTTCATATTCTTCACAAAGCGATAAGCTTGAATCCCGTAACAATAAGCTTTACAATACACTCAAGCCCGAATCGCTGACTTCAAAGACAACCATGACCTTCCGGCAGAATGGTAAGGAGATCACTGAAATATCCGCTAAACCGGATGAAAGCATTGTTATCGAGTGTACTCTTGAGCTTGATCCGGAGCTTGTGATCTATTATGAACAATCTGCGGGATGCGGAATGTATATCGACGGTTATGTATTTTTTACTCCTGTCAATAATGATATATGCACCCTGTCCGTGCCCTATACCGGATACTGCGGAAGCTGGGAACAGTCAGAGTTATTTGATGCTGATATATATCAGAGTATAATTGAGCCTGCTCTCGGAGCAAGCAGCCTTGTTGCCTGCTCAACTGACAGCAACAGTATAAAAAGTGCTGTTCTTGGCAAAAATTTATTCACAGGAAAATGCAACAGCCAGAAAATTTTTATCGGACGTGACACAGTAAAAAATATCTATGATCTGTCTTATAATTCTTCTTCGTTTATTATCCCTGATATCTATCTTCTGAGGGACGGCGCTGATTTTACAATCAATATCAAAGACAGCTCAGGCAAAACTATTTACGATCAGAACATCGGTAATGTGTCAAGCTTCGCGGACGCTGAAAGAGAACCGTTTACAGCACTGCTCAATTCCTTCAATTCTGACAGTCTCAGAAATCTTTTCTCAGAATTGCCGGAAGGAAACTATTCCTACACTGTCTCTGCTTCAACAATTGCTTCTGACTCAGGCAAGGGGGATGTTCAGCATGTAAGCTATGACTTTACAGTAGATAATTCTTTGCCCGAAGCGCCGAAAACCGAAATATTTTCCAAGGATAACAAGGTCTATCTCAGATTAAAGGCTTCTGATGACAAGGCTATGCATGGATTCGTTCTTTATACTGCAAATGATTTTAACAATATGCTCAGTTACAGTGACCGTCTTGATGTGCTGATCGAAAACAATTATATCAGCGAAGATTCTTATAAAATGATCTCATCTGAATTCAACGGTAGTTCCGCTGAATTTGTATATGATATTACGCAGCTGTATTCCTCTTTGCTTTCACTGAAAAGCTTTGCTGAAAAAAATGATATGAATGTTCCGATACCTACTAAAATCTTTGCCCGGTCTGCTGATGCTGCGTTCAATCTCTCTTCACCTGTTGAATGCCGTACAGTTGTTCCAGGAAAAGTTTCTTATAATTTTAAAGATCAGGACGGTGACCCGGTCGAGGGTGTCTGTATGACACTTGACGGTCAGACAGAGGTCAGTGATAATAACGGAAATATCGTTTTCACAAATATTATCCCCGATATCTATGCTGCTTCTGTAACTGATCTGCCGGATGATTATAAAACCGACAAAACTGTTTTTCTTGTTGATATCTCTAACTCAAAATATGAAATCAGCGAAAACATTTCCGTCACTTTCACCGGCACCAAAAAAGCTGCTGATGAAGACTCTGAGGATGAATCATCAGTTTCTGAAACAGAGTTGGCTGCAGCGCAGATTCAGAATAACGATAATGACAGCAATTCATTTGATGTTGATGATTCAACCTTTGCTATTGTTTTCATCGGTTCTATGCTTCTTGTTTCAACTATTTCTCTCATTCTCAGCAAGAGAAACAGGATTTATAATTACGATCATGTTCAGGAAGACGATTTCGATGATGATTCCGGTCAGGACAATAACGATTTATGAAAGCATTGCTGATAAGATGCAAAACAATAGTATCATAACTGTGTTATTTGAATTAATGCGGACACTGCCATTATTATGCCATTGCTCAGTTTTAAAAGGATATCAGCAGTTCAGGCTGAAAAAGCCGGGCGGTGCCGGGAAAAAACTTTATCAGGCAATAAAAGACGTGAATCAAGGGTGCAGCGTCTCACTGCCCCGGTTGGTATGCTTGATATAATTCAGGAGATATGTTATAATATATTATGTCAGAAAATATGTATGAAAGTTTTTCTTAAATGCTCTGTAAACAGTTCTGATAATATACGTCTGTCCGAATAACAAAAGTATTACAGGAAGGAGAAATGTCATGCTCAAACAAATTGTTGCATGGGACAACAGAATACTGAAAAAGCTTTCTGCTAAGCATACTCCTATCCTTAATAAGATACTTGTGACTGTGACAAAAAGCGGAAACAATGGTTATATCTGGTTTGCTATATGCATTCCTCTGCTGATTCTGAACAAGTACCGGCTTACCGGCTTTACAGTTATTCTTGCTATGATCATCAGCGGTCTTACCGGTGAAATTACTATCAAACATATTGTCGGCAGAGTCAGACCCTGCAACAGGGATTTCGGACAGGATCTTCTGATAAAACATCCGGCTCACTATTCCTTCCCGTCCGGACATACATCATCTTCATTTGCTGTTGCAATGGTAATGTTCTTTATGCTTCCTGCTCTTTTTATTCCGGTTCTTCTTTATGCCTGCCTGATGGGCTTTTCACGAATGTATCTGCTTGTTCATTATCCTACGGATGTTATAGCCGGAGTTGTTCTGGGGACAATATGCGGTACAATTGCAGTTGCTGTTTCACCATACATTCCATTCTTTTCATTCTGAATAACAGACTGTCATTACTAAATTTTTTATCTGAATACAGCCCCTGAGAAATATGTTCATTTCTCAGGGGCTGTAATTATTTTATAATCATACGGTTTATCACAGGGTTTGCTTTTTCTCTGTCTGACTGATTTTCTCCTCCGTCAGTCTGCTTGTCTTTTTTACATGAGTTCCTATGATCTCAGATACATCACTTATTGCAATAAATGCTGAAGAATCAATCTCCTTTATTATTTCCTTCAGCTCATGAATTTCAAATCTTGTGAGTACACAATAAAGCACTACCTTTTTTCCGCTGACAAGACCCTCTCCCTCCATTATCGTTACTGTCCTGCCAAGACGCTTGTATATCTGATGAGAAATCTCTTCAGAGTCATTTGTTATTATCATTGCAGCCTTTGTCTGTTCAAGGCCTGATTCAACAATATCAAGTACCTTCGATGTAATAAAGTATGTTAGCAGACTATACATAGCTCTGTCAAACCCAAATATAAAACCTGCTACAACAAAAATTACAATATTGAATATTAATACTGTCTGACCAACAGGTAATTTGAAGCTTTTATTCAACAGAATTGCTACCGTTTCTGTTCCGTCAAGACATCCACCGAATCGTATTACAAGTCCTACTCCGATACCAAGTATGACTCCTCCGAAGCATACTGCAAGAAGATAGTCTGACGTCATACTCCCCATCGGTTCAAATATCTCCAGAAATACTGAAAATACTATCATCGCAAAAGCTGCTTTTACAATAAACTTTTTTCCGATCTTTTTTGCTCCGATCAGCAAAAATGGTATATTCAGCACCACTGTGAGTACACCGAGCGGTACTCCAAGCTTGTTATTTATCATTATGCTTATTCCGACTATGCCTCCATCAAGAATTGTACACGGTACAAGAAATTCCTCTATTGCAAATGCTGCTATCATTGATCCTGCTGCAATACCGACAAGGTCAATTATTATCAGGAATATCTTATGACTATCTATATTCTTTATCTTTTTCCTTTCCATATAATACTCCCTTCATTACTTATTGCTTTTATTATATCATAACTCAATTGTATTTTTTTGGATAAATTGTTAATAAGAAACTGTCCGCTGCACGCTGATTATGCGAAAAAAAACAACACTTCACAGCTCTGTATTTCTGTAAAGTGTTGTCTGAATTGCTTTATGTTGATAAGATTTCCTTTATTCTTCTGACAGCTTCGATTGTCTTCTCTCTGTCACCGAAGGATGTCAGTCTGAAAAAGCCTTCGCCGTTCCTGCCGAAACCTGCTCCCGGTGTGCCGACAACATTCGCTTTTTCAAGAAGAAGATCAAAAAACTCCCAGCTTTTTAATCCGTTCGGACACTCAAGCCAGATATATGGTGAGTTCTTTCCGCCTGTATAGTATATTCCAAGCTCATCAAGAGCCTGTGCTATTATTCTTGCATTCTCCTTATAATACTCAAGATTT
>ONRO01000137.1 GCA_900320235.1 uncultured Eubacteriales bacterium | reverse complement strand
TAATATCTATTTTTCCTTCCTCACAGTCCTTAATCATACGCATAAATTCACTACGCTTTTCAGCCTTAGTACCACTAATAAATTCATCCGAATATACTCCAGCATACTCCCAATCAGGATTTTTCTGTATTAGACTGCTATAATAGCTCACTTGAGCAGAAATGGAATGAAGCATTATATCTGTTCGCATTGAAACCCTTGCATAAGCAGCAACTTTTTTCCGTTTTTTAATAGTTGGAATAGTTGGTTCTACTTTAGTGATTTTTCTCATAATATCAAACCTCCTTAGTATTATAAATCACTCTTTTCTGCAATGAAGTCAACGGTATTTCAGAAAATAATGTGCCGAAAACAGGTTTGTATTTTTGTATAAATATCGTGTTAATTTGAGAATATTCTACTTCAGATATAATGCCATCATATAGCATCTTTCTTACAAAATGCATTGTTGTTTGATACATTTTTTCGTTTGTTATATTACTACTGCTCATCATTGAACACCACCATATCTCAGTTTATAATAACATTCACGACTACAAAATTTTCTTTGAGTATATCTGTAGGCTTGAAATTTTCTTCCACAGCAAAAACATTCAAACGAGTCAAGCGTCTTACTGTTCAACTGTTCTCTATGCGAATTCCACCAAAAAGTTCTACACTTATCAGAACAAAATTTCTTTTCTCGTGTCCCGAAAGGCTGAGTAATAGGATTACCACATTCCTTACAAAAAAGCCTAATCCCATCATTTTCTTTTTTATTTTTTCTTCTGTAAAATGACTTAACTGTATTAACAGATAAACAAAGTTCCTCAGAAATAGACGAAAACGATTTTCCTTGATTTCGTAATTTTATAATGTTGCTTTTTTGTTGTTCTGTCATAAATACAACCTCCAAAAATAATTATCGATGATAAAAACCGTTTTATTGATTATCCATAACTTAAAAATTCACTAAAAATATAGAAATGTGATTTACAGTATTGTGTGCCTTTTCAAACAGTCAAATATAATCTTCAAATTCTCAAGTTACAGGCTGTCAAATCTTATTATTCTAATAAAAAAGCTCACGGACAAGGAGTGATATTTTCCTCATCCGTGAGCAGTTGTATTCGGTTTTTATTTGTTTATGCTTTTTTTACAAGGCACTTTTTCTTGAAGAATGATATTCCATATTTATAGACTGTTTCTTCTCTAAACGGAAATGTGTATTCGTTTGCTGCTACCTGTTTTACTGCTTCATCACATCTGCTGATCATCTGTTTTTCAGTTTTGGCGTGCTTGAATTCAAAAACAGCAACTCTTGCCATTCTCGGATTCTTAAGAATAATATCAGCTCTGCCTAAACCAGTCTCTCTGTTGGATTCAACCTTCATACCCGTAACACCGGACAATAGCCCTGCGAGGAATGCGTGATAAAAATCCTCTTTATAATCGAAGTAACTGATAGTATCTCCGAGAAATTTGCTGATCTCGACTGTCAGCTTATCTGCGTCACCACTCCATATAGCATTGAATAATTCAGTTCTATCCTCACCAACAACCTTTTCTTTAAACCAGTCTGAAATCGTCTGCTCGAAAAGAATACAGATTTCTTTATTTGGAATTTTTAATGTAAACGGCAGTTCATATAATTCTGTTACATTATCTGAATTATCAGCCGTTATTTCAGGAAGTGTTCCCGGAAGAATAGTTAGATATCCCGTCATATAAAGCACAGACCATAAATTAGTTTCACTCTTTGTTAATTCTCCATATGTGATATTGGGATTGATTTGTTTTTTTATAATGCCACCGTTAAGTAAGGTTTCAAACTCCTCTGAAACATCAAATTTGCTGAACAAGAATCGTTTAATAACATCATTTCCGCTTGTATTAGCCCAGTATTTCACAGGTGGGGCTTTTGGGCTCTTTTGCAGGGCATCAACATAGTTAAGCACATCCCAAGGACAGTACACCTCTCTGTTTCCAAAAATATAGCCATCATACCATTCCTTGAAAATAGATTGTTTATCAAGAAGTCCTGTGTCTGTGAGCAGCTTGTTCATATCTTCATTTGTAAATCCGAAGCATTCATCATATCCCGTTTCTACAATCGTATTTATTGATGGATTATTTAGTCCTGTAAAAATACTTTCTTCCGCTATTCTAAGACAACCTGTCAGTACGGCAAACTTGATGTAGGGATTGTCTTTCAGGGCTTTATTATACATTGAGCGAATAATATTGATTATGTCGCCATAATACCCATAAACGTCTCCCTTTGCCATAGGTACATCATATTCATCAATCAGCAGAATAACAGGCGTGTTTTTATTGTGCGTATACAACAATCTTGTCAGCAAAGAAAGTGAATCCATCATATCAGATTTTTGAGGGTTTTCTGATAGTATTCGGTCAAACTTCTTGACATCATAATTATTCAATCCACTCTCATCTAACAAGTAAATATGGCTTCTGAACAAATCTGCAAGTACTAACTTTAGCTGTGAAACAGCATCCTGAAAATTAGTAGCTTCTACAGATTTAAAACTAACAAGAATTGTCGGATACTTATTTCTCCATTCATCATACAGTTCTTTGTTTGTCGATATTGACAAACCATCGAATAAGTCTTTGTTATTCTCTCTTATGTCAAAGAAATGTTGTAGCATTGACATATTCAGCGACTTTCCGAAGCGGCGTGGTCTTGTGAATAGTGTGACTTTCGCTGCACTTTGACCTACAAGCTGATCTATAAGCATTGTTTTATCGATATAATACAAGCCTGTTTCTCGGATTTCCTTAAAGTCAGTATTGCCCACAGGCATTAAATACTTAGGCATGCCATCTACTCCTTTCGCTTAATCTTTTTACTAATTTTACCATACAATAGACACTTTATCAATCGAATAAGAGTATAATTTCCGCAGATATTTGCTGCGAAATTTATCGTAACAAATACCTGCGGTCGTTATATACAGTTGAACTTTATTTCATCAGCTCATTTACCCTTGCCTGTACTTTGCCGTAATCATATCCGGCAGAGGTGAGCTTCTGCTTACGCTCGTCACCGTTACCCCATTTACCCTGGATAACCTCTTTTGCAATCTCATCCACGGATTTGAGTGTCGGCTTTGCTATAAGCTCATTGACCCTTGCCTGAACCTTGTTGTAATCATAACCAGCCGCAGTCAGCTTATGCTTGCGTTCATCTCCGGCAGACCACTTTCCGGCAATGACCTCTTTTGCAAGCTCCTCCACAGTTTTCTTCTTTGTGGCAGTCGCTGTAGATGTGGTTTTCTTTGCAATAGTCTTTTTATACCCGTTATATCCGCCGTTCTTAACAATAGCAGGATAATCAGTGTAGCAATAATCCATATCTACATTTC
>ONRO01000138.1 GCA_900320235.1 uncultured Eubacteriales bacterium | reverse complement strand
GACATATCGTAGCGTCTGGGGTCGAAGAAGAGATTGTTGATATGAGTCTGAGCAGCATCCTTTGTAGCCGGTTCACTCGGGCGGAGCTTTTTATAGACTTCCTTGAGTGCATCCTCACCATTGTTTGTATTATCTTTTTCAAGAGTTGCAGTGATGAGCTTGTCAGCGCCGAAATAATCGATGATCTCGCTGTCTGTTTCAAGTCCGTTTTCATATCCGAGAGCGCGGATAAAGGTTGTAACGGGAAGCTTTCTGTTTTTATCGATACGAACGAAGAATACATTGTTTGCATCATTTTCGTATTCAAGCCATGCGCCTCTGTTAGGAATTACGGTAGCGCTGAAAAGCTTGTTTCCGTATTTGTCGTGATCCATTTTATAGTAAACGCCCGGTGATCTTACGAGCTGGGATACTATAACACGTTCTGCACCGTTGATTACGAACGTACCACTCGGAGTCATAAGAGGAAAATCGCCCATAAAGATATCATTATGGTTCTGTACCTCACCGTTTGGTTTTGTAAGCTGTACAGTTACCTTCAGGGGAGCAGAATATGTAGCATCTCTCTCTTTGCATTCGGCAATGCTGTAATTAGGTTTTGTAGTATCGAGCTTATAATCCACGAAATCCAGCACAATACTTCCCGAGAAGTCTGTGATTCCGGAAACATCCTCAAAGACCTCTTTAAGTCCTTTTTCAAGGAACCATTTGTAAGAGTCCTTCTGGATCTCGATGAGGTTTGGCATTTCAAGGACCTCGTCGATGTGTGAAAAGCTCATTCGTTCAGTCTTGCCCAGATGAACGGGTTTGACGTTTACCATACAATCACTCCATTCAAATTCTTATGATAACCTGTTGTTGTATGAGAAACAGGTTTCGTATATGAAAATAATTGCCCGCACTATTATGAAAAATAACACTTGATTTTTTTTAAGAAATGTGCTAATATGCATGTAAGTCAGGGGTCAGAAACTGTGTTTTTGCCCTCACAACGGCATACTTTTCTATAATGGTGCATTTTAAAATTATATCACTAAAAAAACCTGCTGTCAAGCATCTGACGGCAGGTTTAATTATTTTTTTAAAATTTTTGCTGAAAAGGCAATTTTTTACCAGTTTATGAAAAACTGTACTCCCGGAACCGTGTATAGAAACTCAACATCCAAAAAAAGAAAGCCGCCGGCGAAAAGCCAGCGGCCTGAATATTTATCTGAATCCCATGATGAAGCGGAACACTGGTTTCCTGAACCATTTCTGGCGGGAATAGAGTATTTCTGCTGCTGCATAGTATTGTTCTCTTACGAATAGCTGATCTTCCGGAGGAGAATGTCCGTCAGAGAAGCTTTCAGTTTCCAGGATACTCACAATACGAACAGCATTCTCAATGCTTATCTCAGGCACAGCGGCTGTCAGAGAAACGGCAAAGTCTTTTTCGGAGCCGTTTTTATCAGTCAGCAGTCCGCAGAAGTGGAGCATTCTTATTAGTCTGTCAAAAATAACACGGCAGTCTGCTTTTCTGCTGTGGGTGATGAGCAAGTAGTATCTCACAAACACAGCTATCAATGAGAGAGCAAAAAGAATGAGCATAACGGAAAGAACAAGGAGAATAAATGTATTAATATCAAATTCCTGATCAGTGCCGTCGGAACCGGAAATGATAGTGCCGTCCTTATTTCTCACGACGAATTTCCAGCCGTGTTCATTCATGATATTTGACATGACTGCGCTGTCGAAGCCCGGATATTTTGCATTCATAATACCGTCCATAGTAGGTGTGACTTCAACAGGAACCCAGCCGTAATCCTTGAGGAAAATTTCGACCCAGGCATGGGCGTACTTATCACTGATCTCCATTTTGTAATTGAGCTGGACATCGTGTGAAGTGACAGGTGAGTCAAGTTCGTCGAAATCAGTGGAATGGACAGAATAACCGGTGACATATCTTGCAGGGATACCGTACATTTTGTACATCAGAGCAGCAGCGCTTGCAAAATGAACACAGAAGCCCTGATGATTGTCAAACAGGAAGTATTCTATGGTATCGGAATTGAACGGAACGCTTCCGGGAGTTTTAGAATACTTTGCATGGGTCTGGAGTGTATATAGAATAAAAGTAGTGACCTCGTTGATATTGTCAGTATTCAGAGCTGTTTCACTGCAGAGTTTTTCGAGTCTCGGATGAGATGTAATAATATTGTTATATCGTTCATTGATCTCTGAACTGTAATCATTGATGAATTTTTCATAATCGGGAACATTTTTCCAGCGGTCAGACATACTTATCTTGCTCTGGTTATAATATTCTATGGAATAGGGCTGAGAGGCAGAATTGCCTTCTGCTGTAAGTGAGCCGAAGCCTGAACCGGCTGCAGGATAGTAGGGATAGCAGCTGACTGAAATATTATTATCCTTGGGTTCAAACCTCAGGTGATTTGAACCTTTGAAGTCAGCCGAGCTTGCAGGATCGACATTCTGTACGTCGAAGATACGGTTTTCCGGGTCATACACAAGATTCTGTCTGCCGAAGGTGGAATAGATATCGGAAACTGCCTCTGAATGTGATGTATTGCTCAGAATGGTCGGATATGCAGGCAGCTTGGAATTATCAATATAATAGACGCTTTCAATCAGACTTTTGTCCGGGTCTGCCATATAGGTAATGATCTCATTCTGAAGTTCGTCACCGTAAAGCGGGCTGGTACAATCCTCTTTAAAAATATATGCTATGGGCACGTCATTATCTGTCAGCGAAGAGCTCTGACTGCTTGTATAGTCCGTCTGTCTGATATCATTGACAACATCACTGTTTATAGCGACTTCTCTGCCGTTTTTATCCAGACAGTAGGAAAAACCGGATTTATAATCATAATCATAGCTTATAAGTTCTATTCCGAGAAGATCGCTCAGGGCACTCAGATATCTTTTGTAATAATCATAGGATACCCTGTTTATCATACCGCTGATGAACGGTTCTCTGTAAAAAACCATTCCCATTCTGCGGTAGGAACCTTTTCCGTTTTCATTTTCAGAAAAGTATTCAAATATTTCGTTTTCGGTTTCATAGGCATTTATCCATGATCTTCCATCATAGATTGCGCCTGCAAAGCTTTTGAGATAAAGTCTGTTTTCCGGAAGATCATCAGCATACAGATCCAGCACAGGAGTACCGGATTGTCTGAGATTACCTCTGCTGACAGAACCGTCAGAAATATTGGTTGAAAAATCACCTAATAAAGAATTTATACCGTCCTGAATATAGCCGTCTGCCTGATATACCTGTACAAAGATATCATCTTCAAAAATATGTTCTGTGATAAAAGCGGGGATAAAAGCGATAAGCAGAATAACAGCAGTAACGATCGTACTCAATGAGGACGCTTTAGAATTACCTTTTGTATTAAGCCTTGAACGTCTGAATGAGATATTTGTATTAAGGACATAGAAGCCGAACTGAAAAATGACTATCATTACCACCGGAACGAGTCCGGCTTTCATTCCGATAGCCGGCCCGAGAATAACGATTCCCATACACAGGAGAAAAACAATGGAATGACGTCTGAGAACGAATTCAAGGTAAAAGAAGAGGAGTGTCAGTAGTGACAAAACAGCCGGAAGGAGGTTCTGAAGAGTATTATAAAGCTCTCCTGGCTGAGCGGAGCTGATTGCTGAAGTTAATCCCGTCCAGCCGGGAATAAGTAAAATGACGATCAGACCGCAAAAACCGAGAACAACATGCTTGAAATATTTGTTCTGATGTATGAAAGAATACCATAGCACAAAGCTTAAAGCGATAATACCTGCGCAAATCAGGATAAAAACCGGACTGGTAGTTATTCCGACAGATTCTCCGATTGCAATAAGAATACCGAGCAGACCGCAGATATACATTATAATAAGTACAGGTGAGCTGTCCGGGATACGGTTAATCTTGTCAGCTTCATTTTTCTGTTTTCTTGTAAGGCCGAATTTTTCCGTGCGGATATTGATTTTTTTTCGTTTGATTTTTCTCACCTCCGGAGTAAAGAGCAAAAGACAGAAAATTATGTCAGATCGAAATATCTGTTGACAAGCTCAAGACAGACATTCTTTTTTTCAAATTTATATACAGGTCTTCCGCAGAAGGACCATTCAAGTTGAGTTGTCAGGATCATAGCGTTTTGAATTGCTGCGATATTGCAGACATTCAGAAATTCCTCCTTGCTGCAGAATGAATCTGCTTTAAGCAGGAGAATTATGAATTCATCAGTTTTTTCCGGATCGGAAAGCTCATGGAGGACAATTCCGCCTTTTTCTCTGTTGTAATAATGGATTCTGAGAATGATATCGTTTTCCATAAGGTTATGAATAATAGCGCTTACCATTTCATAGAATGCGTCCCTGTCCTCTGTTGACAGAGGATGATCGCATGAGGAATCGATATACATATCAAAAATAAAGTCATTTTCCCTCTGATATTCCTTGACCCAGAGTTTTTCGGTTTTTGCACTGTAATTACGGTGTATATGTCGTGTAAGATCACCTTCACGGTATTCACGGATAAGCCTGATTTCGCTGTGATCTTCACCGGGTTTGTCAAAGGAGCTTTCTGCAACAGGTTCGTTTGTATAAGTACCGAAGGGAGGAAGCTTTATATTCATTTTTCTTGGAGTGGGGAGTACAGCGACCTCGCCGGTTTTTCCTCTGAGCTTCCGGGAGCTTGAAAAAATCATAAAATAATCGTATACACGCAGTCTTGTCAGTTCTGCGTCAATTATTCCGCTGTAAGGAGCTGCAAAATATACGACAGCGGAATTGTCATCATTGTCACTTTTTGGGCAGGCATTTCCGCTTAGTTTTTTTACAGTAGCCGTATTTCCGCCCCTGTATTTCATTTTCAGGGTCAGTTTGTATTTATTTACAGGCAGACGGCTTTTGTTAGTTGCTGTTACGATAAATTCAGCCTGAGTATTTTTATAGATAATATTCTTCTGCTTAGGAATATCAGCGGTCAGTCTTCTTCGCAGAATTCTTGTAAGAACAAATGACAGAGCGACAAAGATTATTCCGCAGAGAACAGCGGCCATAACATAAGGCTGTCTGTTCATTCCGGCAAAATACCATGCAAGCAGAAGCAAAAGCACGGTCACTAATTTTTTCATTTCTTTGCTCCCATATAAGGCATTTCAACGGTTTGTGCGATACTGCTGATAATATCAGTTTTTCTGATATTTCCCATTCTTGCTGTTGCGCTGAGAATAATCCTGTGACTCAGGACATATGGCAGCTGGGTCATAACATCGCTCGGAATAACGAATTGTCTGCCTGAAAGCCATGCATAAGCTTTTGCACATCTGACAAGAGCGATTGTTGCTCTCGGGCTTGCGCCTCTTTCTATATGGGGATGATTTCTTGTTGCAGCAACAAGTTTGAGTATATAAGAATAAACTTCATCTTTAATAAATACGTTATGGATATCTGCCTGCATTATTGAGAAAGCAGCAGCATCAAGAACCGGTTTTACAGTATCCACTCTTGAGCCTGCGCCGACAGATCTTGCGATCTCAAGTTCACTTTCAAAGTCAGGATAACCGAGGGAGAGGGTAATCATAAATCTGTCGATCTGAGCTTCGGGGAGCATTTGTGTTCCGCTTGCACCCGATGGATTCTGTGTTGCGATAACGATAAAAGGATCGGGAACTTTTCTTGTTGTACCCTCAACTGAAACCTTGCGTTCCTCCATTACCTCAAGGAGAGCGGACTGGGTTTTCGGAGAAGTACGGTTGATTTCATCGGCAAGAAGGAGGTTTGTGAAAACACTGCCCTCCTGAAAAACAAATTTTTCCTCATCACGTCTGTAAATTGAAAAACCCGTAAGATCAGAAGGCATTACATCGGGGGTGAACTGTACTCTTTTGCAGTCCAGTCCCATTGCTGCAGCAAAAGAGGCAGCAAGAGTTGTTTTTCCGACACCGGGGATATCCTCAAGAAGAACATGTCCGTTTGCGAGAAAAGCAGTCATGATTTCACATATTTCATCTTTTTTTCCAAGAACTGCCTTGTTGACTTCAGAAAGAACTTCCTGAGCCTTTGATACATATTCAAACATATAAATTGCCTCCTTAGGCTGGCATTGATAAAAGTTGTGTAAAAGGTTGCTGATCTGAATTTTAATGGCAGCAGAAAAGAGTAATTATACTGCCGTATTCAAAAAAACAGAAGAAAAGAACAATCAGCTATACCTTAAAATATTATAATAAAAAAATAATGAAAGTAAATATGTTTTGAAGTTTAAAAATGAAAAATAGCAGATAGAAGAGTCAGATCATCTGATCAGATCTGCTGATTCGACACGGATGACCTTGCGCAGGGTAGAAAGAGGCAGTTCTATCTGAAAGCCTATTTTGCCTCCGCTGCAATAAATAGTGTCAAAATCTTCTGCAGTAAGATGAATAAAGGTTCTGAACTGTTTTTTCATTCCGATAGGTGAACATCCGCCGTGTATATAACCGGTCAGGGGAAGAAGCTCTTTTGCTTTGATCATGGCAGCAGATTTTTCACCTGCAGCAGCGGCAGCTTTTTTCAGGTCAAGCTCTTCAGCAACAGGTATCATAAATACATAGTGTGCACCGCTTTTTCCTTCAGTGACAAGTGTTTTAAAAACTCTTTCAGGCTCTTCACCAAGAGCCTGAGCGGTTTCTATTCCTGAAACTGCTCCGGTATCAGTGTAATAGTGTTCTTTATAATCAAGCTTCATGCTGTCGAGCTTTCTCATAGCGTTTGTTTTATTATCCTTTGCCATAGTAATTATTCCTCCTGTATGAAAAGCATAACGTTGTTTTTCTGATTAAAATTATATCATTCCTCACTTTCATAGTCAACTTCAACCGCCGGAGCGTGACGCTGCACCCTTGACGCGTTATCACTCCGTATACACTGCGCTCTGACAGAGAAATACTGTTGCATTCCCGCGGTACTAACTTTTTCTTACCATTACTATTCTGTAAGTTTATCAAAAGAATTACCGTACTCAATTGTAACCGATTCAGTTACCATAGCAGTAAGTTTATTCAGGTAAGCCAACTTACCAAGTTTTCAGTGTAACAAAGCCGTCCACGCTCACACAAAACTAAACGCTGCTAAATAAAAAAGCGAGCACGCCGAAGGCAGCGCAGCGTGGGAAAGCGAGTGCAGTAAGCGAGCACGCACACCGCAGGCGGTGGGCAGCGCAG
>ONRO01000139.1 GCA_900320235.1 uncultured Eubacteriales bacterium | reverse complement strand
TTGCTTGCTTCTGCTTTGCTTGCCTCTGTCTTGCTTTCAGCCTGATCTGCTGTTTCTGCCTTTGAAGAAGAGGAAATATTTGCATCCTGTGATGCTGATGATTTATTGTCATTTCCTCCGAAGAAAGCGATTGCATTAAGACCAACTACAAGAAGGAAGAAAACTATTGCACAGTATCTTGTTATTCTAGCGAAAATTGCATCTGCTGTTCTTGCTTTTCCTCTTGAAAGGAATGAATCAGCACCGCCTGTTACAGTACCAAGACCTGCCTGATGACCTTCCTGAAGAATAATCATAATAATCATTACTATCGACAATACAAGAACCAACGCACCAACTACGATTTCCCAAACTCCCATTATATTAGATCCTCCAATCGAATTTGCTTAACATACCTTTATATCTTAACATATCATTCTATCAAAATCAAGTTTTTTCTGAAAAAGTTTTTGTTTTTTGTATTTCACCGGAAACAGACATATACTGTCATTATTCCTGTTATCAGAGAAATAATGACATAAGCTGATAATTCCGATAATCTCATCTGTTTCAGAACGTCATCTGATCGCTGTCCTGTGATTTTGGAAGCTGTCCCATTGATGGAAGTGTTTTCGATCTGTAACGTTCCTTATCCGGAAGCATATCGTCCGTAAGAAGCTTTGCAGAAATAACTCTGTGCCCCTTTTTCTGCTTCATGACCGCTACGCCCTGAGCGGTTCTTGAGCTTTTGGCGTTGATTTTTCCCGCTTTGAAAACAAGCGCACGGCCCGAGGATGACAGTATCACGATATCAGTTTCGTCATCGGGCACATAGCATACTGCGGCAAGCGGCTCCTTGTCACAATATGCGCCTGTGAGCTTTTTGCGGTTTGTCTTTGTCGCATAGGATTCAAGCGGTACCTTCGCTGCCTTTCCGCTTTCAAAGAAAAACATGACATAACCGCTGTAATCCTTTGTGGGGATCATATAAATTGCGTTTTCATCTTCATCAAAGCCAAGCTTCGACGGAATATATTCGCCAAGCACGCTTGTCTTTGTATCGGCAAAGTCAGAACCCTTTGCTTTATATGCCTGTGCATGATCCGAAATAAATATAAGATCAGTATTATTGGTCGTTTCAAAATGCTCGGTTATTTCATCGCCGTCCTTGAGCTTATGCTCACCGCTCATCCTGAGCGACTGCGGAGTTATCTTCTTGAAATAGCCTTCCTTTGAGAAGAACAGGTTCACTGCATAATCAGGTATTTCCTCGACAATTTCATCATCAATGATATCCTCTGCATATATTATCATACTTCTTCTCGGCTGACCGTATTTTTCAGCGATCTCCGACAGTTCTCTGATAATGATATTCTTGATCTTTCTGCTGCTTGCAAGGATCGATTCCAGTTCTTCGATATCCTTTTCAAGCTGTGAGATATCGTCTGTACGCCTGAGGATATACTCCCTGTTCAGGTGACGCAGCCTGATCTCTGCTACATACTCAGCCTGCACCTCATCAATTCCGAAGCCTTCCATAAGGTTTGGTACAACCTTTGCTTCCTCTTCGGTATTTCTGATGATCTTTATTGCCTTGTCGATATCGAGAAGTATCTTTTCAAGACCGCGCAGAAGATGAAGTTTCTCCTGCTTTTTATGCAGATCATAATATGTTCTTCTTTTTACGCATTCAATACGGAAAGCAGACCATTCATTCAGCAGATCACGCACACCAAGAACCATCGGTGTTCCGCCGATAAGTACATTGAAATTACATGAGAAGCTGTCCTCAAGCGGAGTCATCTTATACAGCTTATTCATAAGCTTGTCAGCATTTACTCCTCTTTTCAGGTCAATTGTAATCTTCAGACCGTCGATACCCGTTTCGTCGCGGATATCTGATATCTCCTTTATCTTTCCGCCCTTGACAAGGTCGATGACCTTTTCAATTATTGCTTCACTTGTTGTTGTCTGTGGGATCGACAGGATATCAATACAGTTTGCGCTCTTATCGTAAACATATCTTCCTCTGAGCTTTATGCTTCCCCTGCCTGTTTCATAGACAGTTTCAATTACCTTTTTATCGTATATTATCTGGGCACCGCCTGTGAAATCAGGGGCAACAAGTGTAGACATGATATCATGCTCAGGGTTTCTGAGAAGCTCTATTGTCGTGCGGCAGACCTCTGCAAGGTTGAATGAGCAGATCGAGCTTGCCATACCTACTGCTATACCTGTGTTCGCATTGACAAGCACAGACGGGAATGCCGCCGGCAGAAGGGTCGGCTCTTTCATTGTATTGTCATAGTTATCGACAAAATCAACCGTATCCTTATCAATATCCCCGAAAAGCTCATTACATATCGGGTCGAGCTTTGCTTCGGTATATCTTGATGCAGCCCATGCCATATCACGGCTGTAAAACTTTCCGAAGTTTCCCTTTGAATCTACAAAGGGATGAAGCAGCGCTTCATATCCGCGGCTCAGTCTTACCATTGTATCATAGATCGCAGCATCGCCATGGGGATTCAGACGCATTGTCTGTCCGACAATATTCGCTGATTTTGTCCTCTGGCTTCCCAGAAGTCCCATTTTATACATCGTATACAGCAGCTTTCTGTGCGAGGGCTTGAAACCATCTATCTCAGGAATAGCACGGCTGAGTATGATACTCATAGCATAAGGCATGAAGTTTTCCTCAAGCGTTGATGCTATCCTTTCTTCAACCACCTCTCCTGCACCGGCGATATAGCCCTCTGTTTTTGCCGCAGCAGGAGTTTTTTTCGTTGTTCTTTTCTTTGCCATTTACTTGCTTCCTTTTAATCTGTTATTTTGCCTGTGCATCAAGGTATCAGCTCTGATGCATCAGCTTACATCGATATCATCAATGTATTTTGCACCGTTCTCAACTATGTAATCACGGCGCACCGCAAGGTTATCGCCAAGAAGAATATCAAACATCTCGGCAGTTTTCTTTGCGTCATCGGGCATGATTTTGATCAGTCTTCTTGTTGACGGATTCATTGTCGTAAGGCTCATCATATCCGGTTCATTTTCACCGAGTCCCTTTGAACGCTGTATTGTATATTTCTTTTCGCCTATTTCCTTGATGAACTGTTCCTTCTCTGCTTCGGTATATGCAAAATAGACCTTTTCCTTTGATGTTATCTCATAAAGCGGTGATTCTGCTATATATACCTTGCCTTCTCTGATAAGAGTCGGCGCAAGACGGTATATCATTGTCATAAGCAATGTTCTGATATGGAATCCGTCTACATCTGCATCTGTACAGAATATTATCTTATTCCATCTGAGAAGTTCCATATCAAATGTGGCAAGATCCTTGTTTGCCTTTGATTTGACTTCAACTCCGCAGCCGAGGACCTTCAGAAGGTCGGTTATTATTTCGCTTTTGAATATCTTGTTATAATCCGCCTTCAGGCAGTTAAGGATTTTTCCTCTGATAGGCATTATTGCCTGAAAATCAGGGTTTCTCGCCTGTTTGCAGGCACCGAGTGCTGAGTCGCCCTCCACTATGAAAAGCTCTCTTTCATTTTTATCCTTGCTGCGGCAGTCAACAAATTTTGCGACCCTGCCTGTCATATCCATATTTCCGGCAAGGGTTTTCTTGATATTCAGCCTTGTTTTTTCTGCGCTTTCACGGCTGCGCTTATTGATAAGCACCTGACCGGATATTTTTTCAGCGTCAAGTTTGTTTTCTATGAAATATACCTCAAGCTGATGACGCAGATATTCCGTCATTGCTTCCTGTATACCTTTATTGGTTATCGCTTTTTTCGTCTGGTTTTCATATGATGTAACGCTTGAGAAAGACGAGATTACTATTACAAGACAGTCTTTTACATCATCAAAATTTATCTTTGCTTCATTCTTTGTATATTTACCGTTTGCCTTAAGGTATGAGTCTATCGAATATACAAAGGCATTTTTCACAGCCTTTTCAGGCGCACCGCCGTATTCAAGCCATGACGAATTATGATAATACTCTGATGAGCTTATCTTATTTGAAAACGCAAGGGCAATATTTATCTTTGTTTTATACTCGGGCTTATCTTCCCTGTCACGCACCATTCTTTCTGTCTGCCAGAACTGCACTGTCGAAAGTGCATCTTCCCCGACAAGCTCCTTAACATGGTCCTCTATGCCGTTTTCATAGATAAACTCCTGCTCTGAGAAGCTGCCGTCCTCATTCTCGCTTTTATATAAAAAGCGTATTCCAGCATTTACAATAGCCTGGCGCTTTATGATATCGGTGAAATATTCATCAGAAATATTTATATCAGTGAATACCTCGATATCAGGCTTCCAGCGGATCTTTGAGCCTGTTTTTCTGCCCTTGTACGGTTCCTTTTTCAGTCCGCCCACATTTTCTCCATGCTCAAAATGCAGGGTAAAGAGTGTTTCGTCACGTCTTATTTCTACGTCCATATATTCCGATGAATACTGTGTCGAGCAAAGTCCAAGACCGTTGAGTCCCAGCGAAAACTCATAGTTCTCCGCCTCACTGTTATTATATTTTCCTCCGGCATAAAGCTCACAGAAAACAAGCTCCCAGTTATAGCGCTCCTCGTTTTTATTGTAGTCTACCGGAATTCCGCGTCCGAAATCCTCAATTTCGATTGAATGATCGGCAAAGCGAGTTATCTTTATTTCCTTGCCATATCCTTCTCTTGCCTCGTCGATAGAATTTGAAAGGATCTCAAACGCTGAATGCTGACAGCCCTCGATTCCGTCCGAACCAAATATTACTGCCGGACGCTTTCTTACTCTGTCAGCACCCTTCAGCGTTACGATACTTTCATTGCCGTATTCCTGTTTTTCCTTTTTCTTAGCCAATTTACCCTTCTCCTTAAAGGCTTTTCGCCCAGAATGATAAGATCCGCTGTCAAATCAGAGATCTTATTTCGACTGGCTCTCGAATTTCTCAACAATACGTCTGAAATGCCCGAGCATCCAGTCCTCAAAGGTCATATCATAGATATGTACTCTGTCGTCAATATCAAGTGTAAACGCAGCAAGCTTTCCCTTCAGGTCGCCCTCACAGATAAGATATACAGCGTTTGTTCCGCCTGTTGCAGATATCTCTACAAGACCATTATACAATTCTGTTGCCTTTTTGCGGAAATTTCCGCCGTTCATGCAGGATGCACCGAGAGCTTCATACCACTCGAACCATTTATCCTCGTCAAGCTGAGAATTAACAAGGGGGTCTGTTCCCTCTATCGTGTAGGATACTGTATGATAATCTGATCTTGCACGGACATGTTCAAGATCACATGAGGTTTCGCTATGATCCGTATAATTATTATATTCAACCTCATCGAGTGAATACAATCCCAGATCAGGACCTGCTCCGCCGTCGCCCACCTGAGTCAGAAAATCCACATATGCCTGCGGAAAGCTTATATTATGTCGTTTTTCAAAATCACGCACTATTGAAAGTGCTGTTACTGTATTGAATTTATACTGATGCTTATCAGCACCGAAAACACGCAGCTCTGTATCAAGCTCCCTTGCACGGTTCACAAGCTCGATAAGCTTGACTGCAAAGGATGATATCTTCGGCAGGTTCGGTTCACTGACGTGTTTAATATTTTCAAGACCGGTGATATTCACTTCGCTTTCGCTAAGCTCGTCATAATACAGAACATCTTCCGAAAAATCAGCCGGATTATCTGCGTCTATATCTGAAACGACGGGCTTACACATATCAAGTCCCGTAATTCCCGACGCAGCCGGTTCATCTTCATAACCGAATGATATTTTTCTCGGTTCAAATCCGGAATAATCATTGTTTTCTTCTTCTGCGTTTTCATCATAATTATTTTCAACTGGTCTGCACATATCCAGTCCACCGATCTCAACTTTACTATTTTGCTCTATTTGCTTGATTTTGTCAAGACCCTCTATTGACATTTTTGTATTCCTCCTTCATTTTTTATTGGTTTTTACTGATTTTAAATCTTAAAAGTTACTTTGTTTTGGTTTTTGACCTATACGGAAGAACTGAGCATTTCAGCTGCTCAGTTCCTTTATCTTATCACGAAGATATGCTGCATGTTCAAATTCAAGAAGCTTTGCAGCAGCCTTCATTTCCTTTGTGAGCTGGGCTATGAGCTTTTCTCTTTCTGCCCTGCTCATCTTTGTCTTGCTTCTGAGCTTTTCATCTGTCTTTGAGCTGATTTCGATTATATCATTTACCTTCTTGATTATCGTCTTCGGTACAATGCCGTGCTCTTCATTATACTTCATCTGTATGCCGCGGCGGCGCTCTGTTTCAGTTATTGCCCGCTCCATTGAATCCGTTACTGAATCGGCATACATGATGACCTTGCCCTCGGAGTTTCTTGCCGCTCTTCCTATTGTCTGTATAAGGCTTCGCTCGCTGCGGAGAAATCCTTCCTTGTCTGCGTCAAGTATCGCAACAAGTGATACCTCAGGGATATCAAGTCCCTCACGCAGCAGGTTTATTCCGACAAGTACGTCAAATTCGCCAAGTCTCAGATCACGAATGATCTGCATACGCTCAACTGTATCTATATCATGGTGCATATAACGCACCCTGATCCCCATTGTCGTCAGATAATCAGTGAGATCCTCCGCCATTTTCTTTGTAAGCGTTGTAACAAGAGTCCTCTGCTTTTTTGAAATCCTTTCGTTTATCTCTGTGATCAGATCGTCCATCTGACCTTCCACAGGACGCACGCTTATCTCAGGGTCAAGCAATCCTGTCGGACGTATTACCTGCTCTGCAACAACTGCGCTTTTTTCAAGCTCAAGATCTCCGGGAGTTGCGCTTACAAAAACTGCCTGATTGATATGACTGTAAAATTCGTCAAAATTCAGCGGTCTGTTGTCAAAGGCTGACGGAAGACGGAATCCGTATTCAACAAGGTTTTCCTTTCTTCCCCTGTCTCCTCCGTACATTCCCCTCACCTGCGGCAGCATAACATGAGATTCGTCCACAAGCAGCAGATAATCCTCCGGAAAATAGTCAAGCAGAGTATAGGGTACACTTCCCGGCTTTCTTCCCGAAAGCACACGGGAATAGTTTTCTATTCCGCTGCAGAAGCCTATTTCCCTCAGCATTTCAATATCATATCTTGTACGCTGTTCTATACGCTGCGCTTCAAGGAGCTTTCCTCTGCTCTTGAAATACTCAATTCTTTCCTCAAGCTCTGCTTCTATTTCTTTTACTGCAATTTCTATTTTTTCTCTCGGCACGATATAATGTGATGCAGGATATACAGCAGCATGGCGAAGATCCGCTCTCAGCTCTCCTGTTACAGGGTTAAGCTCGCTTATCCTGTCTATTTCATCGCCGAAAAACTCCACTCTTATTATCGAATCAGATGAATATGCCGGGAATATCTCGACAACATCTCCCCTGACTCTGAATTTATTTCTGACAAAATCAATATCGTTTCGCTCATACTGCAGCTCAACAAGCTTCTTCAGCAGATCGTCACGAGATTTTTCCATTCCGGGACGCAGTGATATTACCATATTACGGTAATCTATCGGGTTACCAAGAGAATAGATACACGATACACTCGCAACAATTATTACATCCCTGCGCTCGGAAAGTGCAAGGGTCGCACTGTGCCGGAGTTTATCTATTTCATCATTTATTGAACTATCCTTTTCGATATAGGTATCAGTTGTCGGAACATATGCCTCCGGCTGATAGTAGTCATAATACGAAACAAAATATTCAACAGCATTCTCAGGAAAAAATGATCTGAATTCCTCACAAAGCTGTGCAGCAAGTGTTTTATTATGAGCAAGCACAAGTGTAGGCCGGTTAAGACGCTCGATTATATTCGCCATTGTAAAAGTCTTTCCCGAGCCGGTCACACCAAGAAGTGTCTGCTCCTTATTTCCGGCTTTTATGCTTTGCACAAGAGTATCTATTGCCTGAGGCTGATCACCTGTCGGTCTGTATTCGGAAACTAATTTAAAACGATCCATTTCTGATCTCCCATCATTTATGCTTCATTTACAAGCTTTCCGGTAATATGCTCAGGTTTCAGAGCAAAAACAAGAACACCCGGGCTGAAATGTTTTATCTCATCTTCGATATAATCCTTATCATCTGTAAATTTATAGCTTAATCTGCGGCTGATGTCAACTGCCTTTCCGCTGTCCTCAACAAATTCCACCCTGCCGAAAACAATAACGCTTCTGATATTAAGCGCCCAGTGGCCGTCCTTTTTATATCCGCTGTCATATACACAGAACGATACCTTGTCACAGTTCTTCAGCGCATCAATTTTATGTCCGGTCTTTCCGCTGTGGAAATATATTTTCCCGTCCCTTTCATCATAAAAATGATTCAGCGGCATACCGTAGGGATATCCGTTATCGCCGACAACGGACAGAACTCCTCTTTTTTCGTTTTTCAATATTTCAATACATTCCTGATGACCAAGCTTCTGTTTTTTTCTCACTACATCCCTGAACATTTTCTCCTCCTAAGGCTTTTCATATCAACAATTATACCCGTAAGCTTTTTTTCATCATTACTAATCCGGTTATTACCATGCCCATACCCAAAACAGGCATTATCCATATCCAGAAAGCAGGATACGGGTCTGAATCAAGCATGGATTTTGAAGGATCATCCGGGTCAATATATACTGTTATCGTTCTGCCAACAGCGTTTTTGGATTTCAGATCAAGCCTGGCTGCTGATTCTGAATAAAGACTGTCTCTGCCCACATAATCTTTATCCTTATAGCTGTAAGCATAAGATACGTCATATTTTGTCACACGTCTGCGGCCGCTGTCCTTATTCACAAATTTTACAACACCTTCTACTGTGGTATAGCCTGATATCATGCGTTCTGATGCCTGAGCATTCAATACGCCTCTCACACCGTTTGTCAGACTTAACACAACAAGAAGTATACCTGCAATAATCAAGCCGAACACTATCCTCTTTTTTCCTTTCGGACGTGTAACGCCCATGGTTGAATACCTGGCAGAAGAACTAAAACTGCTGTCTGATGTCATATCATATTCACGTTCTTCCCATCTTCTTCGTCTTGTTCTGACAGGCTCTGTCAGGCCTCTGAGCACTTCATCAGCAACAGCATTATTCTTTCTCTGTTCACTTTTATAGGCATCTATCATATCATCCATCTGATTGCGGGCATCTCTCTGATAAGCATAGTTCTTTGACTGTTCATCATAATATGAAGGCTGCTGCGGAATCTGATATGAACTCTTTTGTTTCATACCGTGGGCCTTACGGTATTCATTCAGCATTTCGTCCATTGCCGCAGAAGCATTCATCTGCGGAGAAGTATTGTTCCGGCTGCCGCCGTAATCAGGCAGGTCACTGTAATAATTTCCCGGATCGTTTCCGGAAGAATTGTCTTCCTCATCATATCCATGATAAAATCCGTCATTTTTATTTTCGCTCATGGTTTTCAGCCTCCACACCTCAGTTTTCTCATGTACCTTGCTTTTCAGATCTATGATATCTTATAGGTATTTTTTCAGGTTAATGATTCAGCAGCTGATAATCACAGCACTTCTCCGAAAAAGCCTTCCTTATGATCTCTGAAAATATCCTCAAGCGGCATTGTTTCGCCGCTGTGCTTTCCGTCAGGAACTATGATATATCTTTCGTTGCGGAAGATACCCTCAGTAAAATCATGAGTGTCAATAAGCTCGTCCTGTCCTCCTATTATAGTTGAAACAAGTGATCCGTTTACATCTGCAATGCCTGAAAACAGTCTTATATATTCAAGTACGCCGTCATCGCTTTTATAGCCTAACCTGGGAAGATGAAGAAAAGGAAGCATGCACGGATTTATCAGAACGCACGGACATTCGTTTTTCATGCTGATAAGTGCAGCATAAAAACCTCCAAGACTTGTTCCCACAACAGCGTCACAAAAATTATTCGTAAACTGACTGTTCAGAAGCTGCATTACTGCTTCAGGAGATGTTCTGTCGTAATCTATCTGAAGGGAAATTATATCAAAATCACATTTTCTCAATGCTTCATACGCACTGTTTGCAGCATTACCCTGATAACCGTGAATATTCAGTACCTTCATACTTATGACCTTGCCTTTCTGAGTACAGAGCCTGCCGGTATTTCAACATTACTCGGCATTATGACCTTCTGCATTGCATGGGGAGCAACCTCAATTATCTCGCCTTTATCATTCTGCATATAATCAACAATTATTTCAAAAGGCTCACCGCTCGGCGGAAGAACATCAAGTCTGTCACCGCTGAAAAATCTGTTCCGCTGAGTCAGATAGGCTGTATTATCCCTGTATTCATCACATACGGCAACAACCTCATAATGACGTATATATCCGCCGTTATCAGTAACCTGTCCGGGCTCGTTTCCGAAGAAGAAGCCTGTATTATACTCTCTGTGGCTAACCTTTTCAAGCTCCTCACGGATCCATGATGAAAGCGGTTTTGTCCCGCCGTTTTCATAGAACTCGTCTATTGCATGACGATACGCATTTGTAACTACTGATACATAATATGCAGATTTTGCCCTGCCCTCTATTTTCAGGCTGTTTATCCCTGCTTTCACAAGCTCCGGAATATGTTCAATCATACACAGGTCACGGGAATTATAAAGGAAAGTTCCTCCTGTTTCTTCCTCAACCGGGAAAAACTGACCGTCTCTGTGCTCTTCATAGAGGTGATATTTCCATCTGCACGGCTGTGCACAGTCGCCTCTGTTGGCATCCCTTCCTGTCATATAGCTTGAAATCAGGCAGCGACCTGAAAATGACACGCACATTGAACCATGCACAAAGGTTTCTATCTCCAGCTCATCCGGCACCTTTGCACGGATACCTGCGATCTCCTCAAGAGTCAGTTCTCTTGCAAGAACAACACGGGATGCACCCATATCATACAAACGTCTTGCTGTCATATAGTTTACCACTCCGGCCTGAGTAGAAACATGGCGCTGTACTTTCGGTGCATACTTTTCAGCGAGGGTCATTACGCCAAGATCTGCAATTATAAATGCGTCAACTCCGCAGTCCTGAGCCATTGTCAGAAACTCCGGAAGGTGCTCCGTTTCATCATTTCTCGGCAGAGTATTGCATGTCACATGAACCTTTACTCCCTTTTCATGTGCTTTGCTTACTGCTTCTGCAAGCTGTTCCGGAGTAAAATTCTTTGAAGCAGTACGCATACCGAACTGTGTGCCTGCAAGATAGACAGCATCTGCTCCGAATTTCAATGCACTGTCAAGACATTCCATATCTCCTGCCGGAGCAAGAAGCTCGATCTTTTCTGACATAATATCAACTCCTATATTTTTCTACCGTTTTTTCTGATTAATAAATGCAGCATTGCATTTCTGCCAAAGAAATACATTTTTTCGTTTTCTGCAAGGTTTTGCTGCAAATTCATTTTCATTTTAATAATAGCACAAATATCAGACTATATCAACAAACAGATATGACAAAAGCCAAAAAAGCTTCTCCATTATCTACAAACGGAGAAGCTTTCGGGACATTTTATTGTCTGTACAATTTAGTTTTATACCGGAACTACTCTGATTTTCTGTCCCGGAAATATTCTGTCAGGCTCTGTTATCATATTCAGATTGATAAGCTCTGCAAGCGAGATACCGAATCTTTTTGCTATCTTTCCCAGCGTATCGCCGCTTTTCACAGTATATACTCCCCCCACACATCCGCCGTTCTGCATTGGCAGGCGTATTACCTGACCTATACTGATTTTATCCGGATCAGCAATATCATTATAAGCTGTCAGTTCGTCAATACCGTATCCAAGACGTTTTCCGATCTCATACAGTGTATCTCCGTCCTTAACAATATATATCCTCACACTTTCAGGCATTGATGTGACGGGTATTCTTATTGTTCTGCCTGCTTCGATATAATCCGGATCCGGTATTCCGTTCAGTCTTGAAAGCACATTCACATCTGTTCCGAACATCCTTGAAATTGAGAAAAGTGTATCTCCGCTTTGAACGGTATATGTCATATAGTCATCACTTTCATTACTTTCCAGCGGAATACGGATTATCTGACCTTCAGTTATCCTGTCAGGGTCTGTTATACCATTAAAGCCAGCTATTATTTTTACATCGGTATTATATTTTCCGGCAATTGAACTGAGGGTATCTCCCTTCTGTACTACATATACTGTTGTTTTCATATATCTGCTCCAATTCTTTTTTTAGTGTGTGCATCTTTCGCTTAATAATACTCATATTTTTTCTATGATTAACGCACACCCTGTTATATATTATTCTTTTTTTCCCTGTACGTTCTTTAATTCAGTCTTTTCGCCTTTTATTCAGTCTGTTTCGCATTCTGATCCTTTTTTCTGACTGCTGATCCCACACGGAAAGCGCCCGCCTCAGGCGGACGCAGCCAAAAGAAAGAAACCACAAGAGGAAGGGCCTGGGCCCCTCCTCTTAAGGTTCCTCTCTTTTGAAATCTCTCCTCCTTAACTCTACCCCGCCCCCGCTGCGCTGCCCACCGCCTGCGGTG
>ONRO01000354.1 GCA_900320235.1 uncultured Eubacteriales bacterium | reverse complement strand
GTTGGAACAGCGACGAGCAGCTTGTCGTTTGGCGTGAGAATTGGGCACAAATCACGAACAAATATCTTGATGAAGCGAATCGCTCCGTCGCTCACATCGACCACCGCAGTCACGCCGACAGAGGGATTGACGAGCAACCGACGATCCACGAAGGCTATGTCGCACAAGCTATGGAGCGCAGAGGATTGATCGCTGACCGCTGTGAAATCAACCGTCAGATCAAAGCGGACAACGCTCTACTCAGAGATCTGAAATCCGCGTTTGCAAAAATCTCGCAGGCGGTCAAAAATACCGTCCCAGCTCTTGCTGAAGCGATGGAATCTTTGCGAGAGAAAGCAATCATCATCAACTATCATATCCGTCATACGCAAATCGGCAAGCGAAGCGTTTCCGATTATCTAAAGGATTTGAAATCAGCTTACGATAGCTACAAGGATATCGTCAAGCAAATCTCTGCAAAGAAAAAAGAACGGAAGGAACTTCAAAAGCAGAAGAAGTCCACTCCCGTTCTTAAGGTGATAACACATCGCAACTTTGATCGCCGTATCACTGAGTTGACCGAGGAAATAGAAGAACTCAAATTTGAAAAGGCTCGCTTGCTTGATGCTATGGAGCGCTCCGACGATAAAGATGTAGCAACGATCAACGACAGCTTTGGCAGACTGGAATCCGCCCTTGCAGAACTGGATAAGCGAGAGAAGCGATACACCGCCGAGCTGAATATGGTTTTACAAGAGTATGCCGAGTACAAGGAGCATGCCAAAAAATTTAACGATGGTGAATTCGGCAAGGCTCGCTTGGATATTCGCTCCGACAAAGAATACGCCGTCCATGAGCAGTTATCTAAAGCCTACGGCGATAAATTTGATCCGCTCACACTTGTCAGCAGCAGGAGCGAGATCGACGGCAAGCTCGACGACGAAATCAATATGCCCGCCGTCCGTGAATACGTTTATCAGCAGCGCAAGCAAGCACATCAGCAGCAGGGAAACAGGAAGTCTTACGAGCAAATAAGATTATAACAGATCGAGTAAGTGGGTCATTCGAATACGTCTTTACCAATGTGCCAGATTTAAATCTAAACCGCCCTTAATATACATTCACTCTCCCGCTTATAATGCTAAACGAGTGTTTCATCCCTAAATAGTATTTTACTCTGCTTTATACCACGGTTTAGTGTTCACATAGAATTTGAGACAGACCCTCATAATAATTCAGACTGTGCAAAAACCAAAATGCTATTATGTATATAGATTTATAACGATGAAAGAATCTATCATAACGAAATGTATTGTATCGTGTTTTTTATATCATATTTTTACACTGCCTGAATTCTAAACTGAAAATGTTATCAATACTGAGGCTTTACTAGAACCAGTGAGTGGCTATAAGCGTTTATGCCGTGAAAGCTATTGACAATGAGTATGCATATGGGTAGGCTAAATGCTGGGCAACAACCCTTTCAAGGGGCTTGCCTGCGCTAACGGAATACCATGTGCATAGAAGCTCATTGTCAATAGGAAGTGGAATAAATGCAATTTACAGATTTATCAGATTTTTTCTGCGATACTGCTATTTCTTACCTACTGGTTTCCAGGGAAGGGTCATAATTATAGTAAACAAAGAAAGTGTTTCCGTAAAGGCATTAGATTCAGCTGAATAACAAACACGCTTGAAAACTGAAAACGCACAAACTAAATTCGTTCACAAAAAATGAAATGACTTTTCTTATAATAGACCTACTTCACATGGCATAACTTGTTTTCCCATTCTTTTCCCAAACAAATCCGCAATTTCATTGTCTTCAACAAATACTATTTTTTTCCCTGCTTGATACGCGTGAATCAATTCAAAAGTAGTTGACACTCCAAGATAATTTTCATAATTACATGCAATTACTAAATCACATTTATCTATTGCTTTTAAATGTAATTCTTCAACTGCCCATGTATTGTGGTTTACAACAATATCGTCTTTAAAAAGCACGAAATCATTTTCTGCACCTACTACTTCTGTATTTTTGGGACTTAGTACAGTTATACCTTTTGAATTAATATTGTTTATTAAAACTTCTATCTGCTTGAGATGCTTGTTAAAACTGCCGCAAATTACTACATTATTAGCTTCTTGAATATTGACACCATCAATTAAATTTGAATTGGACGGTATAATTGTAGATATTCCGAAATAATGAACAATTGCTTGTGCAATCGCAGAACATGCTCTTGCCCCAACCATCCATTCTGGATTATCTGGCATCATTTTTTTTAAATCTAACAGTGGTATTGAAGAAAAAATTTCGTTGTTTCTTTTAACATATTTTGTTGTATCTATCATATATGGATGGTTTTCATCAGAAAACATGGTATTCGGGACTAACTGATAATCAGCACAACGCATATATGTGAGTTCTCCACCTGTATAAATAGCTACATCATACTTTTTGTCGATTTCTGGAATTTGTTTACTAATGTCCAGAATTATATCTTTTACTATATAATCAAGAGAATAAGAACAAATACTATTATTAATGCTCGGGAATTTTTTTATTATACTTCCAACTCCTATTAAAAGTTTTAGTGGATTACCTATAATTTCCCCTTTTTCACAGAGTAATAATTCAGTAGTTTTTCCGCCAATATTTATTACAACCATTTTCTCTATTTTACTACTATTATTGGTCCATGCTTTTTCTAAATAAAAAGCTTCTAGATTGTGAGATATTATATTAAAATATAAACCTGTTTTATAAAAAAAATCTTCTATAAATTCATTTTTATTACATATATCTCTAAAGATTCCCGTAGCATATAGTTTTGTGTTTCTATTTGTCATTGCATATTCATTTACTAAATGTTCAAAGAAATCATATAATTCGTTTTTAGCATCATCTGATAATCTGTTTTCACAAAATCCTTTTTTAAAGTCGAATGTTTTTTGTGTGATCATTGATATTTTTTGTTTTTTACGTATATAAACTTTTACTGTTGAAGAACCAATATCAATCAAAAACCTATTGCTCATAATAAACCTCCATTAACATCTAAATGATTATTTTTCATTATTCTCTAAGACACGCATAAGATTCCACCACTGTTCATGTGGAATGTATTCTAACCTTTCAACATTATGCGGCTCTCGCCAAAAAGCTATTGGCTTATTTAAGAGGTACGCACCATAGATTTCTCTTGCAGTTTGTTCTCCAATATATTCATCTTTATTACTAACAAATAATAAATCACATTCTCTTATGGCGTTTGCATGTTTGATATCTGTTTCACTACTTTGTTTAGATAGCTTGCCATTTACAATTCGTGGGCTTAAAACTGTTGCACCCATTTCTGTCATTATCCTATGAGCTTCTATCATATAATTCGCTCTTTCATCTGAAGTACTTCCGCTAATAGCAATATTGAAAATATATGCATTTAAGCTTCCGTGAATACTTAATTCATCAGAAGGGATTATTATTTCTGTTCCTATACATTCGAAAATTTTTTCTAAAACAATATGACCAATTTTAAAACCGTACATTCTGTTTGAAATCGCTCTGTCAGTATAATTTAAGTCTACCTCATTTCGAAAATCAACACAGAACATAAAATCTCGGTTTGCTTTCTTGTAGTCTTCAAAAGAAATACAGTTGCCTCCATCTTCAAATCTTAGGGGATAGCCTAACTCCTTCATAAATTTTAGCTCATCTTTGATGATAACTACATTTTTGGCTTTAATTTTCGAAATATCATCTTTAATTTGTTTATAAATATATTCTTTAATTTGAATTATGTTTTTTTCATTCCATTTTTCAAGTATTGCATGTTTCGAAATATATCGTGATACACTATTCAGCGAAAATTTCAAGTTGTGCATTTCAAATCGTTTGCCTTTTTTTACCAGTATATCAATGTATTGTGAACCTATATTAACAATAGCAGTTCCACTTTCGATTTTATTAAAAAGCCTTTTTAAATTCTCTTCCGTTTGCTTTTGAGACAGTATATTAAAATAAAGATGTGTCTCAGTATAAAAATCCATTATAAAATCATTTCGCTTTGATTCACTTGCAAAAACTTCTGAAAAACAGGCATCGGCAAAAGCTTTCAAAAAAATTTGGTTTTTTTCCGTATTTATAATTGGAAAGATTTCATTCTTAACATGCTGTATGATTCCTTTCAAATAATTAGAATTATGAGTATCAGAAATATCATAGCTAATTGTTTTTCGTTCTTTTAATATTTTTTCTCTCTTTTGAATCTCAAATAATCTACAGGTAGTAACTCCAAAATTTATAAAATAACCTATTACTTCATCTTCTTTTTGATTATTATTTTTTTTTTTTGAATTCTCTGTTCTCTTTATCTTTTCAAATGCATTTTCATCTGTGAAAACATGATGCAATAATGATACTGCTGATTTAGCAGCTATTTCTTGGTTTTTTTGTTTATCCGTTGATTTTGTACCATCTGCCCAGTCACATATTGCTTTAACAATAATCCATTCCGTAATCCCTCTATTTCTACATGCGCTATAAGCTCCACGACCCTCCATTTCTCCTCCTATGGCACGTGGATATTGCTTCATTAGATTCTCTTTGAATTCACGGTCATCAACTACTTTATCTCCAGATAGAATAGTGCCAAACTCGCACGCAGCCTTAATGCCGTTTATGGAATGATTCCATGATTTGGACAAAAACTTGAAAGCTGATTTTAATTGTCGCCCACTTTCAGCAATAAAACCATCTGAATCAATATGGGTGTTTTTGATTTTACCACTCTCATAATCTGCAACCTTGTCAGAAACAAGTACGTCTCCTATTTTTTGACTCGGGTTTTGACTATTATAAAACTCTTTTCCAAAAGCAATTCCAACAAGTATAACCGCATCTGGATGATAACAATTTATTGCGGATACAATAGATAACTGAGAAGAATCTGCTCCAACTGAACCTTGAGTGTTTAATTCGAGGTGGACTACATCATAACAACCATATGTACCTACGTTGTAAAATGATGAATCATTTGGATCATCAGAACGTAGAGTTTTATAATGAAATATTTGGTCTTGAAGCAATGCATTTGTTTCATTTTCATTGGCAGTTACTAATAAGAAAAGAGCTTTATTATTCATCTTTTATCCTCCTCAAAAAAAGTGGCTCCAACGACCCGCGTAGAAAAAAACAGCTCATTTGTTGCTTAACAAATAATCCGCAACTATAATCTATAAAAATGCAAAACGGAGCCTACATTTTTACCAAAATAAAAAACTGGCTACAGATTATAGCTATAGTGAATGAATTTTGTTTGTGCGTTTTCAGTTTTCAAGCGTATTTTGTTATTCAGCTGAATCTAATGCCTTTACGTAAACACTTTATTCGTTTACCCTAATTATATGAGTAAAATAATAATTCTTATTTGGCACTTTAATCATACCATAAAACTATTCAAAATGCAAGAAAGTTTTGGCAAAATACGTGAGATTTATTGTGTGAATTATCTTTACCGCTAAATGCGTTTAACTCTCGAATCAGTGCAAATCCAAACTACATTTAAGTGTTATACGGAGAAATAATTAATAAAAAAATAAAACACCGACTTATCACTGCTTTTGACAGCATAAGGTTATTTGTTTGGCATTTCCAGTTTGTATCACACAGAAATTTAACTGCTTTGGTAGAAAATGCCCTTGACAAAACTCGTCTCATAACCACCTGATTATGAACAGCGTGAACTTCGAGAACGGCAAAATGTTTCACCAGAGCCGCAACGAAATGCTGCAGGC
>ONRO01000087.1 GCA_900320235.1 uncultured Eubacteriales bacterium | reverse complement strand
GAAGCTGTTATCGTGAACAAGACCTCTGGCAAAAGCTTTACACTTCCGATGAAGGGAATCGACTGGAACTATTTTGCTGACAGCCTTAATGTCAAGGTAGACTGTGATATCAATTTCCGCACAGGCATCTGCAATTTCAAGCTCACAGCAGTTAAGCCCGGCACAGCCAATATCGAACTCAAGACAAAGGATAACTACGGTATGTGGACAGTCACACCCATCCGTGTCACAGTCGGCAATGATATGAAAATGAAAATAGTACAGTCCGGCGATGCTCATATCGTTAAGTAAAACAGATTT
Source organism: uncultured Eubacteriales bacterium (assembly GCA_900320235.1). Taxonomy (GTDB): domain Bacteria; phylum Bacillota; class Clostridia; order Oscillospirales; family Acutalibacteraceae; genus UBA1213. The sequence continues at coordinate 3,285 of ONRO01000087.1, read as the reverse complement.
CCGGTCATAAATTAATATACATACAATAAAATAAATTTCGTATTCCTCAAATCAGGAGGTCACAAAGGCACGCATTCACAAAGCGGTACTTTTGTGACCTCCTGTATATTTTCCTGAGATAATCCTGCGGATAGTCTGTTCCTGATATTTTATGCTCTCTCTTTTTCCGATCCGTCAGTCTCTTCTGCAATTGCGGGAAAGTTAAATGCATAAGACCCGACTTAAAGAATTTCTGCAAGTCCGCTGTCGTTTTTGTTATTCTGACACCCCCTGCCAAAAACAAAGTATATTCAAAAAACGGCTTGAATACTGGACGCACCAATCTGTCAACATGCTTTTTGGCAGATAATACTATCTTTTTTTTCAGGAATAATATATAATAATGTAAAAACAGAAAGGATGTTAAACTTGGCTGAATTCGGTGAAAACATCAAAAGAGCAAGGGAAGAAAAGGGATTCACTCAACAGACTCTTGCGAATAAATTATATGTATCACGTCAGGCGGTTTCACGCTGGGAAAACGGTTCCCGTTACCCTGATCTGCTGACGGCAAAATCTCTTGCCGCTGCACTCGATACCAATTTAGATAAGCTGCTGAGCAATGACGATATGCAAAACTATCCCGAGGTAAATCCGGTAATAGAATATCCTTTATACAAAAGAGTTCAGACTGCCTTATTTTCTGCAGCTTTCGTTACAAATCTGGTACAGCTGTTATGGTACTTTTTTTTTAATCTTACTGAAAACCGTGCTCTCCAGACGGATTATGAGGCTGCCTTACAGATTTACTTTGCGATAAGCTCAGGTCTGATCACTGTTGTTTTGCTTTTCGGTTCGGTAAAGTCGATAAAAGACACTATCAACCCCCGTGCAGCAGCTGAAATCGCAGTAATGCTCATTGGAGTAGATATTCTTGATATTCTTGTTGAGCAATATCTGAATTGGCTGAATAACTCTCTGGTTTCTGTATGGAGTATTACTCTAAACGCGGTCATTGACGCATCATTTATCATTTTTGTGCTGCTGTTTTTTATCGGCAAAAAACCTCGCAGACCGATTACAGTCTATATCTGTGCAGGTCTGGTAATTATCCGGATTTCAGGGGCTTACATAAGCAATCTGATTTCGGTGTCCGGAACACCCGGACTGACAAAATATCTTATTACCTCTTCCCTTCGCTTATTTGCGCTCTTGCTGATACCTATCCTCATTATCTACATGGCAGCGACATTATACCGCAAAAGACAGCTTACCCGAAGCTGTCTTGACGGAGAGAATTATCCGCAAAAGGTGAAATAATCACACGCCGCACTTATAAACTTTCCGAATTGTGCGGTAACAAGGCAGAAAATATGATCGGGATAAACCCGCAAGAAGGTAATATCAATAATAATACAGTACCAATCGTCCTTTCGCCGGTTATGGCACAGTGATAATTCAGCATGCGGATATAAACACAGTTACTGACTGAGAAAATTCATAATAACAAGGAGTGTATATTATATGAAAAAATTGTTAGCAATCAGTCTTCTGGCCATGATGGCATTATCATTTGTCGGTTGTCAGAACAACAGCTCCGGTAAAAATTCCGAAGCTGAACAAAGCAGCGATTCATCTGTTATTGTCAGTTCAGATAAGAGTCAGACAGATGATTCCGGCGAAAGTTCTGTTCAGAGTGTCGCAGAAAGTATAGCTGAAAACTCCGGATCCGATAATGCATTTGATTTTATTAATTTTAAAAGCAACGAAATTTTTGATATTGAAAAGGTTGACCTTTTGTGGGGTGATTCAAGTTCAAGAGCCATACTGGAAAACAAATGTGAAACTTATGAATTCCGGTATACTTGTGACGGTTATGAGATAATTGCATATATTTCTATCCCGACTGATACTATTAAATCCGGGAAGCCGCGCAAGTGCATTCTTTTCGCCAGAGGCGGACACTGGAATTATGGTTCTGTTGAGCCGGATTATCTGGCATCCATGAGTGCTGTTAGCGACCGTATTGTTGTTGCCTGTGAAATCAGAGGAGGCAATGGTGTTGAAGGTATAGATGAATTCGGCGGCGATGAGATGCACGATGTATACAAGCTTATAGATCTGTGCGATAAAGAATTCGATTTTGTAAATATGGACGACTTCTGCATTATCGGAGGCTCAAGAGGCGGCATAACAACATATATGGCAGCACGCAATGATAAAAGAGTAAAAAGAATCGTTGTAGCCGGTGGTGTCAGTGATCTGATTTCCGTCTATAACGAAAGAGAGGATATGAGGGAGATGCTCTGCGGCTGTATAGGAGGAACGCCCGAAGAAAAGCCCGAGGAATATAAAAAGAGATCTGCCTTATACTGGGCAGATGAGATAAAGATTCCTGTTCTGATAATTCACAGCAAGGGTGATCCGAGAGTAAAATATGAAACCAATGCAGTAGCTTTATACAATAAGCTGAAGGACTCAACAGAATGCAAGTTCCTTTCCCACGATGATGATTATCATGGAATTAATCCGTCCAAAGACTCTGAAGATATTCCGGAGATACTGAAATTCCTGAAAAACTGACAAAATATTGAAAAGCTGATATACGGTTTCTCAATTTGTTTACAATTCTACATACTTTTTCTTTGGTGTAGGTCGTGCAGGTCAGTATATAAAGTTCTCTATATGTAATTTTTTAATTTTCTGCATATAGCGACTTTTATATATGACTTACACGACCTACACCCTTTTAACTTAGTATAATAATTCCGGGAGTTTTAAAGCAGAAATAATATCAGCAGTTCAGAGTCAAAAAGACGGGGGGTACCCGAAAAAACCTTTATCAGGCTGACTATGCCGTGAATTGCGACTCCGGCGGCACGCCGGTCAGGGTCAAAAAGACGGGGGTACCGGAGTAATCTTTTTCGGGCTATCAAAATTGGGAATCGCGACTCCGGCGGCTCGCCGGTCAGGGTCAAAAAGACGGGCGGTACCGGAGTAATCTTTTTCGGGCTATCAAAATCGGGAACCGCGACTCCGGCGGCACGCCGGTCACGCTGCCCGGCATGCTTAATACCGCTTCTGCTTTGCTCTTTCTTTCTGATTTCATAGCCAGAACAGCGCCCGCAAAATGCGGACGCAGCCAAAAGAAAGGAACCACAAGAGGAAGGGCTTTCGCCCCTCCTCTTAAGGTTCCTCTCTTTTGAAATCTCTCTTCCTTAACTCTACCCCGACCCCGCTGCGCTGCCCACCGCCTGCGGTGTGCGTGCTCGCTTACTGTACTCGCTTTCCCACGCTGCGCTGCCT
>ONRO01000075.1 GCA_900320235.1 uncultured Eubacteriales bacterium | reverse complement strand
TTTATTTATACAATTAATTACAACAGCAGGAAGCTTTTGAAATTCAAATGCTTCATTCAGTACCTTATCGTCTTTATGAAGCTTTTTTGAATTCTCATACACCTTGATCATTGCTTCAAGCCTCTCAAAGCAATTATTACTTACTCCGGTCTGGCTGCCCTTTACAAGACTGTTAACATAATCTCTCTTTATTTCCTTGTCAACATATGCTGTCACTGGTTCTGAAAGAAGAGAATTATATATAAATGCTTCTGCATAGCCAAGTGTACAATCCTCATAAAATCTGATATTATTTTTACAAAGAAAATCTCTTCTGAAAAGCACCGCTGTAAAATCCATATAAATTGAAGATCTGATAAGACTAACAACTATATCCGTTCCTCTTATTCCATCAGGAATGACGTTACTATATTCATTATCCGTTGATGAGGGAACAGCAAATACAAATTCTGCATTCTTCTCCTCTGCAACCTTAACATACTCATTTATATAGTTTTTATAAAGCCTGGTAGGATATACAAATGTTATATACTTTCCATTTGCCTTATATATTCCTGTGTTCAGAGCAGCACTTACGGTTCCGTTTCCGCACTGTATTACAGAACCCTTAAGATTGCCTGTCTTCATCATATTGAGAGCTTCAAGAACACCACCGTCGGTAGAATTCATATCGATCACAATAAATTCTACATCAAGATCACGAGTTTCATCAGCTATCATCTTTATTATAGAAGCATTCTTTGCTTTATTATTTCTCGCTGGGATTATAATTGAAAGATCCACATTTGCCATAATAATACAGCTCCAATCAAGTCTTATATTTATTATAGCATATAAAACTAATTTTGGAGATTTTCACAAAAGAGAATTTTTCATTTTTTTACAGTTTCTATTTGTTGAAATTATACAAAGTTCAGCCGATTTTCTGTTTAATTAATTCAGCTGTTTCATTTGCAAGCCTGCTGATCAGCTCCTCATCGATACCCTCAAGCATTACCCTTACAAGTGGTTCTGTACCTGATAATCTGACAAGTATTCTTCCATCCTCACCAAGTTCTTTTTCAACCTCAGCTATCTTTGCCTTGATATCCGCATCATCAGAATATTTCTTCTTTCCCTCAGCTGAAACTCTTACATTAACAAGAACCTGGGGATATCTTGTCATAAGTGTTACTATACTTGAAAACTTTGCTTTTCTACGGTTTAAAATACTTAATAGCTGAGTTGCTGTAAGCTGACCGTCTCCTGTTGTTGCATAATCAAGAAATATAACATGACCTGATTGTTCTCCGCCAAGGTTATAACCATCTCTGAGCATTGTCTCAAGAACGTATCTATCACCAACATTTGCTGCAAAAAAGTCGAGTCCGTTATCCTTACAGAATTTTATAAAGCCCATATTTGACATTACTGTTCCGACAACAGTGTTTTTACTGAGTTTTTTTCTTGATGCACAATCAAGTGCACATATTGCCATTATAAAGTCACCGTCAATAACCTCTCCGTTTTCGTCAACAGCAAGACATCTGTCGGCATCTCCGTCAAATGCAACACCAAGATCAAGTTTGTTCTCAACAACGTATTTTTGCAGATTCTCCATATGAGTTGATCCGCACTTATCATTTATATTTATTCCATCCGGCTTATCTGCGAGCATATGACATGAAGCGCCGAGTCTTGTAAAAAGCTTTTCAGCAGTTGCACTTGCACTTCCGTTTGAACAGTCCACTGCAATATTCATACCGTCAAGTCTGTATGGTACAGACTCAATTATATGCGAAATATAATCCTCAATTGCATTTTCTGCATAGGTAACCTTTCCAAGCCCGCTGCCTGTCGGCTGGGGATATGGCTTTACATTATCAAGGATTATTGACTCTATTTCTTCTTCAAGAGCATCTGGAAGTTTATATCCTGTTGAAGAGAATATTTTTATTCCATTGAATTCAAAAGGATTATGTGACGCTGAGATCATAAAGCCGGCATCTGCATTATATTTTTTCACAAGATATGCAA
>ONRO01000186.1 GCA_900320235.1 uncultured Eubacteriales bacterium | reverse complement strand
GCAGAGCCTTTGGTCGCGGTCCGCAGAGCACGAAATCCTTTGCATGAGAATCCCTCTTTCCCGGGGCATCCCCTTGCAGCAGGCATGAAGGAAGCTGACTTGCTGCCGCAAGGCAGCAAACTATAAAACTATTATAGGACAGCATTGCGGAAAAGCAGCTCCCTTTAAATCTTATCTGTAATGGCAGTATAAAGCTCCGGACGGCGGTCACGGAAAAGTCCCCAGCTGAAGCGCATTTCGTGTATCTTGTCAAGGTCAAATTCCGCCGTAATTACACATTCGCTTTCCCTGTCTGCTTCTTCAAGGAGTCCGCCTGTTTCATCGGTGATAAATGAAGAGCCGTAGAAGGTCAGCGCAGAGGACTGATTGTTATTGTCCTCATCGGGCTTGACTATCTCCGTTCCGACACGGTTTGCTGCGATCACGGGTACGATATTTGCTGCCGAATGACCCTGCATACACCTTCTCCAGTGCGGCATACTGTCAAGCTCAAGAATAGGCTCTGAGCCGATAGCCGTCGGGAAGAAAAGAAGCTCTGCTCCCATAAGAGTCATACACCTTGCGGTTTCGGGAAACCACTGATCCCAGCAGATGCCGACTCCGATCTTTCCGAATTTTGTATTCCATACCTTGAAACCTGTATTTCCGGGCGTAAAGTAAAATTTTTCCTGATAGAAATGATCGTCAGGAATATGTGATTTTCTGTATATTCCGAGGAGTGTTCCGTCGGCATCTATAATTGCGATGGAATTGTATATTGAGTTGATGTGCTTTTCATAAAAGCTTATCGGAAGAACAACTCCAAGCTCCTTTGCAAGTGCGCTGAAATGTTTTACAGCCTCATTATCCTCTGTTTCGTGTGCAAGAGAATAGTAGCTGTAATTTCTTTCCTGACAAAAATACAGATTTTCAAAAAGCTCCGGCAGAAGAATAATATTGCATCCGTCCTTTGCGGCAGAGCGGACAAGCTTATCCGCTTTCTGAATATTATCCTGCACATTATCAGTCATTGACATCTGAACTGCGCCGACTCTGACATTTCTCAATTATGCTCACTCCAATCAATATTCAAAGTAGATACTGTGTAAACCATCAATCTGAAAAGGCGGGTATCTGCTGTGTGATACAGTGGATATTACCTCCGCCTATAAGTATATCTCCTGCATATATTCCGATGACCTCCCTTGTCGGGAAAAGTCCGCTTAGGATATCAACAGCCCTGCTGTCGTTTTCATCACCGAACTGCGGAACAATGACTGTTTTGTTTGCAATATAGAAATTGACATATGAAGCAGCAAGACGTTCACCGGGAGTTCTTGTGGGTTCCCCGTTCATATTGTCAAGCCCTTCACATTCATCATCTGTAATATGGACAGGCTGCGGCAGAGGAAGCTTGTGCACCCTGATCCTGCGTCCCTTTGCATCTGTTGAGTTTTCAAGGATATCAAGACATTCCTTTGATATCTCATACTGCGGATCATTTTTGTCATCCGTCCAGGCAAGCACAACCTCGCCCGGAGAGGTGAAGGCACAGATATTATCAATATGGCCGTTTGTTTCATCGTTATAGATTCCTCGCCTGAGCCAGATGACCTTGCTTACGCCGAGACAGCTGCAAAGTATTTGTTCGATCTCCTGTTTTGACATATCAGGATTTCTGCCCTTTCCGAGAAGACATTCCTCAGTTGTCAGCAGAGTACCCTGTCCGTCGGAATGGATCGAGCCGCCCTCAAGAATAAAGCTGCGGCAGTCATAGCAGTCTTTTTCAATAAGATCACAGAGTTTTCTTGCCATTTTATTATCCTTGTCCCACGGGAAATATAGTCCGTCATAAAGACCGCCCCAGGCATTGAAGCCCCAGTCGATACCACGGATTGTTTTGCCGTTTGTAACAAAGGTCGGTGCAACATCTCTTGCCCAGCTGTCATCGCTGCTCATTTCAACAACACGGACACTGTCCGGAAGCAGTCTTCGTGCTTCGTCATAGTCCTCAAATCTTGCGCAGACGATTACCTTTTCAGAAGAAGAAATAAGCTCAATAAGCTCTGCAAAGGCTTTTCGTGCGGCATATGCGCCGTTTTGCCAGGAGTCCCTGCGGTGCGGCCAGATAAGAATGCAGCCGTAATGCTCAGAAAACTCTGCAGGCATAAAAAAGCCGTCAGCCGAGGGAGAGGTATTCAGTATTTTCATATGTTCAGTCCTTTTTCATTAATAGTGCATAATTAAGGCAGAAGAAAGAAATTCGTTATGTATTATATGGTCTGTCCTGATTTTTTTTGTTCGGCATCATATATCTTGCGATGGCAAGACGCTGACAGTCATTGACAAGGTTTTCGATATGAGCGACAACAGTTTCGGGAGTATCTTTCATGCCTTTCTGCACCCATGCCACCATAGTGCCGATCATGCCGTAAGAAAAGAATTCTGCTATGAACTGCTTGTCGTCATCGGCAACATAATAATTTTCCGAAACATGGTCGACAACAGAAGAAAAAACACTTGTGCCGACTTTATGCATATAGCTTTTGAATTCTTCGCCGTAATAGGTTTTCAGTGCATTTGTATAGAATTTTGAATTCGTATAGATCAATCTGAGCATATCGCAAAGCTTGCTGCTCCAGTTGTCGAAACTAAGACCTTCCATGAAAGGTGTGATTGCTTCATTATAGAATATCCAGTTCAGAAGCTCATATTTATCACGGAAGTGATAATAAAAAGTCTGTCGGTTAAGACCACATTCTGTGGTGATATCAGAAATTGTGATTTTTTCAAAAGCCTTTTTACACATCAGCTTTTTAAAAACATCAGCTATTGATAATTTTGTGATTGCTGAATCTGTCATTTTATCCTCCGAAAAAAGCGGTTTCTGGTCAGCTTGAAATAAATAATAAAACCTTGAATCTGCACGATCCGGAAACAAAAACATAAAAGAGCATAACCGGATCTGACTCATTAATCATATGATCATAATTATACCATATCATTGCTTTTAATTCAACCGCCGTACCGTCAGGGCAGCGTGACGCTGCACCCTT
>ONRO01000145.1 GCA_900320235.1 uncultured Eubacteriales bacterium | reverse complement strand
TAACCTGGTATCTTCTTCCAAGGAGGATATAGATGTCAAACTGACTGTTGAGTACTATGCTCCGCTTTCGGTCATGACTTCTAATGTAGAAGCAGGAACAGTAAAATTCTCAATACCTGACATAGGCGGTGTAAAGCGCGGCGGCGCAACTTTTCAGCCTGTAACTGTTGCGGATAGTCTGGATTCGGACTGGAACTATACCTATGATCCGGATACACAAAGCTATGTCTTTACGAATAAAACAACATTTCTGGCAAACAAACCCCTGTCAGGCGGCTTTGAAATGAGATGGAAGCTTTCAAGCAGGGATTGCACCGACGGTTATTATCTGAAAAAGAATCCTGTTTTCACACTCGGTAATGACAGCCTGACAATGCCCCCCATGGAGTTTACCTGCAATACAAAAAGAGATTACTACCGATTATCTATCACAAAGGAATATCTTGATTATAATGATTACTTAGGAACAGGGATCAGCAATGATGATTATATCACATATGTATACAGAAACTATTTTTCAGTTTATCAGAGAGCACGCGGCGCTGAACTGAATACATACTTCGTGAAAGTTACCATTGATGATGACAGTATTACCGACGAACAGTATTCTCAGATAATTGCCAGGTTTAATAATAAAAACTATTATCTTAAGAAGGTCAGATTTCCTTACAGCAATGAGGATGTCTGGGGATTCTACTGGTTTGTTGACAGAGAGTCGGAAGCCTTAACAACAGATACATTCATCATCTCCTATCCCCGGTCCCTTGACGGAAAAAATGCTATCGTAGATGGGTATCTGTCCGTACATTATCTGGATGAACCCACCGGTGAATATGTAAACTATCTCTCAAATGATCTGAACAACGGTGAAATTCTTACTGATCAGATCATTGCACCGATCAAATTCTATACATATGTCTACGGAAGCGGCGGATATAGTCTTTTAAAGAAAAATGATTTTGAAAGCTATTCTCACCAGCAGGATCTTACCTATTCAGGTCTTGAAAAATCCTATGCTGACAAATACCTCTCGAAAGGTATTTTCAAAAATGAGAACATCCGGTTTACAGTGGGCGGCCATTACACACTGAATACCACTGCAAGCGGTGCATCGAAAAATACTATCCGGACAACATCTACCTCAGCCGGCGGAGAGATCACTGACCCTTCGATTGATCTGACAACGACATTTGACATGGTAATCGGAGATGACAGATTGTATGTCAAAAAGAATGACGGCACTCTCCGTCATGTTGAAGCCGATGAATATGAGATATCCGGTCTGATACTTCCAAATCTGTCAACAGCCCTTAATTACGACTTATATGTTTCCAATGTCGGATACACGAGCAGTGAACAGACAGTCGCCAACAACCGACCCGGGAGAAATGATTACAAACTCTATTCAAGCGGAAAAACAAATGCCAAACGAATCATCAGCTTCGGAAACATTGCTGAGCTTTCAGGCTTTGAAAATTATACGGACGGTGTCAAAGCAGCTTATATCGTAATACACGGCGTGAAAAAATCTATTTCCTATACCTTTGATATTGACATAAAATTCCGTTTTAATCAGGAAGAAGAGCTGCTTCTTCCTGAGGAGGATCGTGTTGATACAGAAGGTGAGCTTACAAACGAAAGCTACATGAGAATGTTCAAAACCGGAAGCGACACTGATCTTTTAAGGAATTCAAATTATGAATTATCTCACAATCAGGGAACCGGATTACTTTTCGACTCTGCGGAATATAAAGCCGAAGATAAACTTATGGACTCAAAAGCATATACGGATAATTACGATCCTGTTACCCTGACAAACAATGAGCTTTTGTTTCATGCATGGTCAAGCGTTTATATGCGCGATATTACGACAACCCTGTCAACTGATACTCAGGTAACCTCTGAACTGAGAAACAAGGCTGAAGGTGCCGGATACAATATAGATATCAAATCACAAGGCTCCATTATCTCGGATAATTACAATGCAAACGGCATCAGCGCAGATCTGTCAGTCTTTTCCCTTTACACCAGAATTCCGTCAGTTCTGACCTTTGACCATATTCTCGGCGATATCTCTCTGAAAAATTGCTATGCAAGAGATCTTAACGGTCATCTTCTCGGCAATACTGACTTTTCCCAGCATGTGGCATACAGATTATTTGAGGCGGCAAACGGAGATCTGATCATTGCAGCAGATTTCGATTTTTCAGATTCTCCGCTGGATGTTTCATCATTTATCAATGCCCGTCTTGAAATTCCTGCTGTTTTCACCTATGCAAGCTTCAAGGAATCCGAAACGAAATCCTTCGATATTAAAACGTATATCATGCTTGAGGATGAAGGAATACAGAAGATCATCGCTAAAACATCTCCGACCGTTGACAGTGAGGATTTCAATGGCAACGGCCGTACAAATGAAGTCATGGCATCTTCCAGAATGGGCATCACCTATGAGGAAATTCTTGAATGGCAGGACACTGCAGAAAAGTTTGTAAAAGCCTATACGGATAATACCTGGAATGTCAGCTATGATAATGAAAATGACCTGATCTATTCTGAAACCAGCGTTCACGCATACAGCTCACTTATCGGAGCCGAAGAAAACAAACGTGCTCAGTATACATATAAGATAAGCGTTGATCTTGGTTCCCGGTCTTCGGACATTACTTTTACGGATATTATTGAAAATGAACCCGGTACAGTCTGGAATGGTACGCTGAACAGTATTGATTTTACAGCGGCAAAGGAACAGGGACTTGTTCCGACTGTATACTATGCCCGCAGCAAAAAGGTATACAGAGAAACAGTTACCCATGAGGATACGGCTACTTATTACTGGAACGAATCTGATTTTATCCGTGAATCACCTGAACAGTGGAATCCCGGACACGACCTATGGACAGCTCCGGTAAATGACATTGCTTCCATCGTTGTCAAGCTAAGTACAGAAAATCTCCCTGACAATTTTATTTCAAAACAGCAGGTCTCAATAAACCTCAATATGACCGCACCGGAATATACAGCATCTTCACCTATCGGTCAGTATACGATCAATGCTCATAAAGTATATTATACCGGTCATACAGCGCTGTTTGACAGAAGAAAAACTGCTCAGTCCGCAGAGGCAAGGGTAAAGCTCAAGGAGCCTGTTTTGTATCTGACTATGAAAAAGATTGATGCTGACACCGGAAAGCTTCTTATGGGAGCAGAATTCTCATTCTATTCTGACAGTGACTGCACGAATGCATTGATCGAAAATGTCGCTGTCAATAAATTCGGAGAAATCTATATTGACTCTCTTCGACCTGGAACGTATTACTTCAAAGAGGTAAAAGCCCCTGATGGATATCTCCTTGATACAACGGTCCATACGATCAACCTGACAGGAAACGACAAGACCTATAAGCAGGATCCCGGACTTATCCTTACCAATGAAAAGCTCAAAGGCAAGCTGATTCTTACCAAAAAAGATGCGGAAAATACAGACGGACCAGCTCTCAGGGGAGCAAAATACGAACTATTCTATTCAAACGGAGTCAATGTTCTGACGAACAAAAATAATGAGTATCAGGAAACAGGCGGCACGAAAAGCACCTTCACCACCGATATAGATGGAAAAATAGTGATCACGGGTCTGCCGTGGGGTGTTTATTATCTGCAGGAAACTGTTGCGCCAGATGGATATGAGCTGAACACCGAAAAGATTCCTTTTGCCATAGCAAAAACAGTCAACAAGCCTGAACAGGAAACTCAGAATGCTATTGTTGTCTATCATACACAGATGGATGAACAAAAAACGTCTTCGGTCAAGCTTATAAAATACGATCAGAATGGTGTGACCACGCTTGAAAATGCATGGTACTCCTTTGAAATGAAGCAGGAAGACGGAACATGGAAAACTCTTGAGGGCTATGAATACCTCAAAACAGCTAAAAACGGTTCTATCTCAATCAAAAACCTGAAATTCGGTACCTATCGTTTCCACGAAATAAATCCTCCTGCCGGCTATGAAATGCCAGTCGGAAACGATGTCTATTCAGATGAGATCGTGCTGGATACAACTACTACCGAATTCGAACAGATTGTCACCATGACAAACAAAAGAATCGGAGGCAGCGCCACACTGAGAAAATTCAGCGACAGCGGAATCCCGGTCAACGGTGCAAAATTCAGTCTTTATCTTGTCAACGGAGAGATAGATTCTCTGGGCATACCGGGTGATCCGCCGGATACCCTGATCCGTGCTGACCTCACTACCTCAACGATAAACGGCAGGATCGGTATGCTCGAAACGATAACAGATCTTGAATGGGGCAGGTATTATTTCAAGGAGACCTATGCTCCTCCCGGTTACGAAATGAGAGATACCCCCTATGAATTTACTATCAATGCTGCAAACGCTTCAACGGTGATCGGCGACCTGGATCCTGTGAATGACCGCAAAAAGGGTGAAGTTATTCTCACCAAGAAAGCCGGTGAAGCAGTCGATACGGGCTCGCATCAATACAATGCGGATGATGTGCTTCCGGGTGCGGTCTTCTCTCTGTATAGCAGTTCTACCAACGAAAAGCTCTGGGTCAGACCAGATACCGTATACCCCGACAGATTCACTGTCTGCAGCAGCACAGATTCCGGCGCAGTTCAGGAAATGACCACAGATTCAAACGGACAGATACATATTAACGGATTGGAATGGGGTTCCTATTATCTCGAGGAGGTCAGAGCTCCGGAAGGCTTCTCCATAGCCGATAAAGTCCGGTTTTCTGTAAACCTGCAAAATTGTCTTTCTGTTCAGGAACTGGAATGTGAAGATTTCGGCGTAAAATGTCTTATCACCATTGATAAGGAAATCGACGAAAAGCTTGATGTGTTCGGTACTCCTACATTTATGTTCAAGGTAGAAAAACTGGACGCATCCGATAATACGGAAAAGAAGTATATTCGCCAGATAATTCTTTCAGGTGAAGATAAAACAGGCTCCTTGTCTATGTACGTTGAACCCGGCAGATACCGGATCAGCGAGATAAACGTCAACCGCTACCATCTGTCAGATACATCCTATGTGGATGCAGGTACTACGGTGCCAGCTGCAAACAGAAGTATCACCGACAATGTTTTTGAATTCACGATCAGCGGCAGCGGCAATATATTTGAAAAAGCTGAAGTGTATTTTTACAATACTCTGGAAAATTACAGCGGGCTGAGCCATAATTCATCCGTAGTCAATATTGTGCCTTCCAAGCGTAAGGTCACCGGTTTCAGCGTTGAACTGAAGAATCAGCCTATCGAATGTGCTGATGAGCTTAACCATAATCATGTGATCAATGTTTCTGATCTCAAGGCCTATATCACCTTCGATGACGGCGAAACAAGAGAAATGACTGATGAAGAATTTGCAAGAGTATTTCCCCGTGATCACCTTGCGGATCCCGATGTCACAACCTGGACAGTGGATAACGGCTTTGAATTTGCAGATTCCTCATATATCAATCACGCTGTATATACCGATGAAAACGGCAAGGTTTTCAAAGCAGACTTCATAGCGACAATCGGTTCTCATGACACAAGAGAAGCACAAAGGGTATTATTCCTCAACGATAAGGACAATGCTTCTGTTTTCACTGTTGACAACAAAACATTGACTGCAAACGTAGTTTATTATTCTGAAGAAAACGGCGAGATTACTGCCGTATCAGGAAGCTATGTAAAGCCGGTCACCCTTTCAGGATACAGGCAGATACAGGCTTGGAAGATCATCGGAGGAAGTGACGACGGAACGCTTCTGCCTCCTCTTGAAACCTCCATAAAGAAATACCTTTCAGATAATTATGCAAACGGCTTGCGTGATCTGAAGCTTCAGGCTGTTCTTTCAGAGGATGTCTATGACTTCTATCCGGCTGAAGAAGAACAGGAGCTTGTAGCACCTAAGGACGGTATATACTTTATCGAGTGCTGGGGCGGAAACGGCGGTAATGCAGTTGTAAACGGAACTGTTATGGCAGAAGGCGGCAAGGGCGGTTATTCCTACGCATGGCTTTATCTTAAGGAAGGAGAAACAGTTCACCTCGTTGTCGGCGGCAACGGCGCAGATGCAGACGAGCTTAACAAAACAGTCCAGGGCGGCTATAACGGCGGAGGTTCTGCAAAATCAAGCGCTGATACCTATTATGCAGCCGGCGGCGGTGCAAGCCACTTCTATATTGAACAGGTCGGAAGCGGACTTCTGAATGAATATTCATCCGACGACGACAAGAAAAAGATCATTATTGTTGCCGGCGGCGGCGGCGGTGCATCCTATTCTACAACGGATGATACAGCAAGAGCAGGAGGCAACGGCGGCGGAGTTACAGGCGGTCCGGGCGCAGGAACGACTCCCGGAACAGGCGGTACACAGTCAGAAGGCGGCTCAGGAGCAAGCAGCGGTGCTTTCTCACAGGGCGGCGAAAACCTATTAATAAATGCCTCCGGCGGCGGCGGCGGCTGGTACGGCGG
>ONRO01000416.1 GCA_900320235.1 uncultured Eubacteriales bacterium | reverse complement strand
GCCATGATGACTGTTCCCGCAGGATTTACTGCGTTTGCCGTAGATAACGGCGGTTCTACGAAGGTCACATATAATATCCAACCGTCTTATGTAGTGACGATACCGGATGGCGTTTCGCTTTCAAAGACAGCCGAAACGACTGCAACTCCTATCAAAGCTGAGAAGCTGAATCTTGAAAGAGGCAAAGAAGTAACTGTCGTACTTACATCTGCGTCCAATACTCAGAGCGGCAGTTTATTCAGTGCAGTCAATTCAGACGGAAATTCAATTGCATCATATAGGATCAAGTCTGATGGAAAAGAGATTGCAGTCGGTGAAAAAGTTGCTTCGTTCAGAAAGAACGGTGAAAAGCAGCTGACGTTTTCAAAAGCAGAGGGTGCACTATGTGCAGGAGTGCACACTGAAAATCTGATATTTACGATTTTACTTGAAAACATAACACCTGTCGATTTAACAGGCTTCAGTGGTGAATACAAAGCCAGGGACAGTGATATAATTACAGGTACAGCAAATGCTGACGCTCATATCACAGTTGAAGATGGTGCTATTATTACGCTGAAGAATTATAAGAAAAATGAAGGATTATCAAATGATAGTACCAATAATTTTGAAGCTTTGACACTGAATGGAAGTGCTACTATATTTATTGAAGGTGAAAATACTGTTAAAGGATGCAATAGTGATTGTTCGGCTATATTTGTTCCTAAAAACAGTACGCTGACAATAAAAGGAAATGGCAGACTGAATGCATTTGCAAATGGCGATGCTACGGCTATCGGTGGAGAAAAAGGAAGAGATAGCGGAAATATCGAGATCGATCTTGATGATGACGGTGAGCTGACAGCAAACGGAGGAAATTATTCAGCCGCTATCGGAGCAGCAGCTGATGCAGCATGCGGAAATATCAGCATTAAAAATGGTAAGGTAAATGCATTTAGTGCTGAAAATGGATCCGGAATAGGCAGCGCAGGCTTAATGGGCGACTTAGGCTTATCTTCAGTCTGCGGAGATATTACTATTCTCGGCGGAACTGTACATGCCAAGGGCGATAAATTCAGTTCGGGTATCGGTTCTTCCAATGGAGAACTACAGCGAAAATCTATCTGTGGAAAAATATCAATATGCGGTGGTACAGTAATTGCAGAAGGCGGACTTTACGGGGCTGGTATAGGCTGCGGAGATAGTAATTCGATCTGCGGAGATATCATTCTCAGCGGTGGAACAGTATCAGCCAATGGCGGACAATATAGTGTCGGAATAGGCTGCGGAAGTAATGATTCGATCTGCGGAGAAATAAAAATAAACGGCGGAACAGTAAGGGCCACAGGAGGAGAATACTCACTGGGAATCGGTAATAAAGCTGTTTCAGATTCATATTGCGGAAATATTATTATTGAGAATACCGTTACCGAACTGACAGCAATCAAAGGAAATTATTATCAGTATACCATAAAAGCCAAGGGATCGGATGAAGACAACGCCAAGCTTATTATAGGCGGTACAGAATATTCTTATATTGAAAATAGTCCGTACACATACAAACCAGTTATTTAAAACAGCTGATCATATAAATGATTAGTTGAAATAATAAATTATTTATTCAGGAGGATACCACAATGAAAAAAATAGCAGCAATCATATCAGCAGCATTACTTACAGCAGCAATGACTACAACAGCCTTTGCAGCCCCGATTACACAGGATACACAGGACCCGAAAACAGCTTCAACTAACGTAAGTCTGAATGTTGATCCGACTTATTCAGTAGTTATTCCGGATAGAATTGTTCTCGATAAACAGACAGACGGAACTTATGCTAAAGATGCTGAAATCACAGCAACACAAATAAAGCTTAAAAACAATCAGTCCATTAAAGTAACAATTCAGACCGATTTTGAGCTTGAAACAGCTGAAGGCGGAAAGTTAAATTATGAATTAAGTGTCGGAAGAATATCTGATAAGGTTTCAAACAATGGCGAGGTAGCAAACTTCAGCACATCAGTCAATGAAGATGAACAGAAATCAGAGCTGCATTTCACAGCAGGCAAGCCTGAATTTGCAGGTTCATATTCAGACACAGCAGTGTTTACAGTAGCAGTTGAATAAGGATAAAAGATTGTATACTGTAAAAAATCATTTCACAAATCATTCTGATTTATAAGTTCAGAAAGAAGAATAAAAGCCGATTGTAAAACAGAAAATGGTTTGTTTCTGCTCATGAAGCATAACCCCTGCACTGAGGTCGGAAACAGTTGTTTTTTATCTTGGAAAGCAATGAAATGCTGACTGAAATAATTATACGCATTGTGATAATTTAGTTGATCAGTGGGACTTATTTTACATTCAGCTGGAAATAATAATTATTAAGGAGAGATTAACTATGAAAAAGATCATTTCACTTGCTCTTGCGGCAACACTGGTTACAGCAGCTGCCGGCATCACTGCTTATGCAGTAGAATATCCGGGCGGAACACAGAACGCAGTCATCACAACTTCTGTTGCACCTACATTTACAGTCGTCATTCCGACTGATACAACAGTTAACTTCAATTCTACATCAACAGATTTCGGTGCTGTTTCTCTTGACAGTGCACAGATTGCACCTGATAAGGCAGTAAAGGTAGAACTTAATGCATCAGGAACACTTAAAAACAGTGGTGATAATGCAAAGACGATCGCATATACAATAAATAATAAAGATGTCGGAGCGGAATTCACAGAAGCTACTTATAAGGTACAGGGTGAACATACAGACCTGACTATTGATATAGCACAGACCGAATGGGATGCTGCTTTTGCTGGAGATTACAGCGATACTGTCAGCTTTAATATCTCATATGTTGATGCACAGTGATATTCTTCCTGATTTCTGCAGGAATGAAACAGGAGGTGAGCTCCTTTGATAAAAAAAGTAATTGTAATGATTCTTGCTGTGCTTATGATATGTATTCCATGTATGACATCGGTTTCAGCTGAAACAGGACAGAACAGCGCAAGGCTGACAACTTCTGTTCCGTCAGATCATAAGGTAACAGTTATCACACACGGCGGAAAAGTTGAAGCTGATGGACGTGTTTTAAGCAAAACAGAATATTTTTCACGTCAGAGTGTACAGAAATATAGTTTTGTAGCTGATGATGGAAAAACACTTGAAAAGGTACTGTATGACGGCATTGATGTGACCTCACAGTTGATCGATGATATTTTCACAGCACCGCGTCTTATCAAAGATGTCGTTCTTGAGGTTTTCTTCACAGAGTCTGAAGAAAGTTCAGAAGAAAGTATTGAAGAAAGTTCAGAAGAAAGTTCTGAGGAAAGCTCT
>ONRO01000147.1 GCA_900320235.1 uncultured Eubacteriales bacterium | reverse complement strand
ATAAAAATATATACTATTTCATTATATTTTTAGTTTGATTATACAATGATTTTTGATATTTTTCAACAAATCCCACAGTGTAATAACTAATGAAGTTTACGTTCATTTTTATTAATATTTAACAATAAAACCAGTCTTCCGAAGAAGACTGGTTCTTGAAATAATTATTTTTCAGCCCCTGTACAGCAGCTGAGAAGCGTTTTTTTCCGCGAGATAGTTCTTAGCTCTTGTTATTTTCGGATAAGTAAAGTTCGTTTCAGAGACCCTCTGCATACATTCAACAGCCCTTTTTTCATCTCCGAGCACAGCATATATAACGCCTTTTTCATACTGAAGTGAGGTTATCATATATTTTTTCATAACGTGCATTTCCTTTACAGAAGCCTCGGCAAGATTGATTACGGAAAGATAATCCATTGCAATCTTACGGTCCGGACCTCGCAGAAGATCAACAGTACGGCTGTAAAATTCAGCCTCAAGCACAGACATATCGCAGGAAATGGAAAGATGTTTTTTCATAGTGCCTGTAATTGCAGGAGAATTCATTCCATAGATCTGACGGAGGTACATTTTCTTTTCATTGATATACTGATCCATACGAGAATAATCTTTTCTCATAACATCCAGATCCATCAGAAACGAAATATACTGAAATTTACTGATAATATCCTGCGGAGCAACATTCATTGCATATTCAGTAAGTCTTTTCTGCACCTCTTCTGTTTTTTCATGCTGAAGAAGAATTACTATTTCATTTCCATCGACAGTCATTTTCATTTGTTTTTTTGCCCTTGCAGAAAGCTTTGCATTTTCTTCAAGAAACCTGTCAAGATCGGTATTTGCCAGATCGAGAATATCCGAATATTTTTTCAGCGCAAGGAAAATTGAAGCAATTTCCAATACAAAGCTTAAAATAATAAGCAGCAGCTCCAGCCAGAACGGAATAAAATCCATAAATCCCAAAACAAAAACTGCTGCAAGGAGTATATAACCTGAAATCGAAGCAATTGTCGTGCTTCTGAATAAATAAACCATTTTTCCCTCCAAAAAAGTGCTCAGTCATTTTAATGATCCGGGGCTCACTGAATGCAAAAAATATGCTGATATCAAAAAACTTTTACCGCCGGTAATACCCGGGCGGCAAATGGTTTATCAGTCATTGGCATTAATAAGTGCTCTGATATCCTTGTCCTTCAGATATTTTCTCAGCCGGCTGCATATCGGGTAGGCTGCTTTTTCCTCTGAGGCAAGTTTAAAATACCTTTCAGATTCACTCTTATCGTTCATTGCATAGCACAGAAGTCCGAGAGTATATTCAAGATTAATCTTTGAGTATATGTAAAACAAAGATTTTTCATTAAGATTTTCAAGAGACTGTTTTGTTTCATCAAAAAGCTTTGCAGCATATTTTCCGGAATCATCCGACTTGTCAAGCTCCTCAAGAAACTTACATTTATTGATATTACTTTCAACAGCAATCTTATATTTCTTTTCAAATATAGTACCGTCAAGCTTCATATCAGTAATCAGCTTACTCTGACATTCAATGTATTCACGGACCTTATCATAATTTCTTTTTCTGTATTCAATACTGATTTTTCTGCTCAGAATAAGAAACTGCATATGAAGAGATTTCTTTGCCTGTTTCATATCCCCGGCTTCCTTCAGTATTTTTTCTGCTTCATCAAGCTTTTCCCACGCAATAAGTCCGAATGCCTTATTCATAATTATCATTGACTTATTTGGTCCGCTTGCCTTACTGAAAATCCTGTCCTGTTCAGCAATAAAAGCATCGAGGTCGTTATCGCAAAGCCTGACAGATTCATTATAGAGCTTTGTTCTCATATTAAGGCTGAGCCTTGAGCATACGAACAATACGACCACAGAAATTATCAGCATTATCAGATCTGCTGTTCCAAGCCCGGTATTTAAAACCAGACTGTCGAGAATATACCATAAGCTGACCGCAATAAAGACCGCAGACGGTATCAGGAACAACAGCGCTGTTTTTTTAAAAGCAAATATCATTTATTCCCATCCTTTTATAATATGTATTCAGATCCACGAAATTCTGCTCTGCCATGATCAGATTTGTCCTGTCATCTTGAGATATACAAAAAATCCGACAAGTGCAAGAACTGCAATTGTTGCAAGCAAGCTGCTGCATCCGCCTCCTCTGGGCGGCGGCGGGGGCGGGGGGCCTCCTCTGTCCCAGCGTCCCGGAGGAGGACCGCCGTATCTTCCGCCATGAGGCGGTTCATGCCAGCTTTCACGTCTGCCTCTGGGCGGCTCATGCCAACCGCCTCTTCGGGGCGGCGGAGGAGGCGGACTTCTGTATCCTCCTCTGTTTCCT
>ONRO01000151.1 GCA_900320235.1 uncultured Eubacteriales bacterium | reverse complement strand
TATTTTTTGTTGCCAGAACACTTATCGCAAATCATTACTATCCGGTTAAATGGGGTCTGACAAGATTCTGGATCATAACTATTGTAAGTCTTGTATATGCGTGGTATAACACATTTTATTCGTTTAGTATCATTTCTGTTGTTGGTTATGTTGCAGCTGAAGCGATACTTTTTATTTTATACAGAGATGCAATAAATGAGACTATAATTATATTAAAAACACAATTACCTGCAATAATTAAAAAAAGAAAAAAAGGTTGAACATTCTGACACTATAAAAACAGAATTAATGTTAAGGAATCACTGAATAAATCACGCCTGATGGCTCAGCACCTGTCTTGCTTGCCCTTTTTCCGTCATCTTGTACAAAAAGTCCTTGACAACCGTCAGGTTGCCTGCGGTCTTTTTGCACAACCTGACGAAAAAATTGCTGACGCAATACAGGCACTGGATTTAATCAGTGCTTCCTTAAATACAATTATATCTATAATTCAGGAAAGAGTTGAATAAAATGTCACCATCAAAAAAAGAATTATATGAAACAATAAACGCAGATATATATAGGAATACGGGTCGACATTATAAACATGGTATCATCAGGTTTATCTTTAAAACACATTCGCCGCTGTGCTTTATTGTGCGGCTGAGGTTGTGCCGTTATTATTACCAAAAAAAAGATAAGGCTTTTTTTGCGAAATTGATGTTCGCAGTCACAAAGTATCTGTGGAAAAAAGAAAGTGTAAAACTAGGCTTTGAAATAGACTACAGATCCAAGATAGGCAAGGGACTCAGGCTGCCTCACAGAGGAAGCATTGTTGTTCATAAGGATGTCCTGATAGGTGATAATTGTGAAATAATGCAATGTGTTACCATTGGCAGCAATATAGTGAAATCAAGAACTGATGTTGCTGTGATCAGAAATAATGTCATGCTGTGTGCCGGAAGTAAAATTATCGGAAAAGTATCAATCGGAGATAATGTTATAATCGGCGCAAATTCAGTTGTTAATAAGGATATAGAAAGCAACGTAATAGCAGCCGGAGTAACAGCTAAGATTGTAAAACATCTGGATAAAAGCTATGCAGTAAACTGCGACTATTGAAGGAAGATGCAAATGGAGAACAAAACATTTTCAGGAAGAATAGATTGTATTCAGATTCTCAGGGTGATTGCTTCGATCGGTGTTATGCTGTTTCATATACAGTGTTTTTATAAGACCGGTCTGTATCTGGAATTCGGAGTACATTTGTTTTTTATTATCAGTGGTTTTTTGATGGTTTATACAACGCAGAAAAAAACTCAGAAATACTTTATCATAAAGCGTATAATAAGAATAGTACCTCTGTACTGGCTTATGACATGGGCGACATATGCAGCTTTATTACTTTTACCGGGGTTGATGACAGGGGATTCAAGTATTGAGGCACTGATAAAATCCTTATTTTTGATTCCTCATTCAAGAAGCGGATCAAGAATAGATGAAGCTATAAGACCTTTGGTAGGACCGGCATGGACATTGTATTATGAAATGTTTTTTACAGTGATTTTTGCAATTTCTATGAAAATATCCCATAAGTACAGAGGAATAATTACCGGAGGAGTATGTCTTTTGCTGATCATCATCGGATTGATATTTCCATTTGATAATGAAATCTTTATAGTTTATACCAGAGATTACTGGGCAGATTTTATTGTGGGAATAGTGGTTTTCTATATTCTGAAAGCCTTGTACGATAAAAAAATATCAGCTTTTGCTGAGTATAGTCTGTTGGCGGGTTCGTTAATATGTATGGGAATAATGTGTTGGGGCGGATTTCCGGAGCCGAGGTTCCTGATCTTTGCCGCACTTGGCATGTTTACAGTTGTGATGTTTGTTATGTCATTCCGGAGTAAGAAAATGCCGGTGTTTTTAGTAAAGATGGGGGATATGAGCTATTCTTTTTATCTGATACACTATTATGTTATAATAATAGTCGGAAAGATAGTTTCATTGGAAAGCTTTACACCTTATTCGATCATAGGAACGGTTATGATACTTATTCTGACACAGATACTTGCATTTATATCATATTCAATAATTGAAGTCAGGTTTTCTTCATTGATTAAAAAGAAACTGAAGCTTTAAACTGAGAATCAAATAAAAAATAGCATGCTAAAAAGGGTGAAACAAGAATGGAATGGATTAATCCATATAATGACATATTAAAGCTGGTGTGGTGCAGCATCAACAACATAAAGCCGGAGCCCTCATACTTGTGTGAATCTGACCTGAGTAAACTTATCGGGCTTTGTGATAAGCATAAAATAACAGCACTTGTCAATATGTCTGTCAGTAAAGCTGATGATGATGTGGTATCACCGGAGATAAAGCAAGCGTTCAATAAAGAATATCTTAAAGCAGTACGAGTAAATATAATGTTTTATTCCGAGAGTTATAGAATTTTCAGACTTTTTGAAGAAAATCATATATGTTATCTTCCTCTGAAAGGCTGTATTTTAAAGGATTACTATCCGGAGGCATTTTTCAGACAGATGGGAGATATCGACGTTCTGATTTTACCTCAGGATTCCGGAAAAGTTAAAAAACTTATGACAGAATCAGGTTATGAATGTAAAACTTTTGGTATAAGCCGCCATGATGAGTATTTCAAAAAGCCGTTTTATACATATGAGATACATAGGAGTCTGTTTCATGAAAGCAATGATGTGTGGAGCAAATACTATAATAATATATTTGACTGGCTTATAAAAGAGACAGCAGATAGTTATGAATACAGATTCAGTAAAGAAGATTTTTATATATACTTTTTTCTGCATGGGTTTAATCACTACAGATCGGCAGGTATCGGAATAAGATTCCTGGTTGATATATATCAGTATTGCACTAAGGAAGAACTGGATTATGATTATATAGCAAAAGAGCTTAATAAACTTGGGGTTGAAAAAGAAGAGTACATTATAAGGGAGCTTGCTTTTAGTTTATTCCGTCCGGAAAACAATCTGGAGTATAATGATCTGAAAGAAGAACTGAAACCTGTGCTGCTTAGAATTATGTATTCGGGGATATATGGCAATCAGGATATTATGATCAATTCCAGAATAGATAAATATATGAGTGAAAAAAGTGGACATAATAAAGTTGGTTATATATTAAGCCGTATTTTCAGCTTGTCACCTAAATATATCAGGAAGTATCC
>ONRO01000152.1 GCA_900320235.1 uncultured Eubacteriales bacterium | reverse complement strand
CGGATTCTGCGATGCATGCTTCTCAGGAGTATATCCGACAAAAATACCGGAAAAAATGCTTGCTGGCAAGGAAAGAGGCGGAGTAAACTTCGATAAGAAGATCTCAAAGAAGAATACCGGCGCGGCTTGTATCGGAAAGCAGGAGTAATATCATAAAACACGAAAGGAAACTGTATTATGAGAGATACATATGAATCACCGCTTTCATCAAGATATGCGGATAAGGAAATGAAATATATCTTTTCTCCCGATAAGAAATTCAAGACATGGAGAAAACTCTGGATCGCACTTGCAGAGGCAGAGCATGAGCTTGGACTTCAGATAACTCAGGAGCAGATAGACGAGCTTAAAGCTCATGCTGATGATATCAACTATGAGGTTGCTGAGGAAAGAGAAAAGATCGTCCGCCATGACGTAATGTCCCATGTATATGCATACGGCCAGCAGTGCCCAGAGGCAGCAGGTATTATCCACCTTGGCGCAACATCATGCTATGTGGGCGACAATACGGACGTTATCATAATGACAGAGGCTCTCAGAATAGTTGAGAAAAAGCTCGTCAGCGCGATCCGTCAGCTTTCAAAATTCGCTGAAAAATATAAGGACCTTCCGACACTTGCATTTACACATTTCCAGCCTGCTCAGCCTACAACAGTGGGCAAAAGAGCAACACTCTGGATCCAGGATCTTCTGATGGATCTTGAGGATGTAAGATTTGTACTTTCAAATATGAAGCTGCTCGGCTGCAAGGGTACAACCGGTACACAGGCAAGCTTCCTTGAGCTTTTTGAGGGTGACCACGAAAAATGTAAGCAGATAGATAAGCTGATCGCAAAGAAAATGGGCTATGATGACTGCTTTGCAGTATCAGGTCAGACCTATTCAAGAAAGCTTGACAGCCGTGTGCTGAATGTGCTCGCAGGAATCGCTCAGAGCGCAACAAAGTTTTCAAACGATATCAGACTTCTTCAGCACCTCAAGGAAATAGAGGAGCCGTTCGAGAAGAATCAGATCGGTTCAAGCGCAATGGCATATAAGCGTAATCCGATGAGATCGGAGCGTATGGCATCGCTGTCAAGATATGTAATGATCGATGTGCTCAATCCTTATATAACAGCCGCAACACAGTGGTTTGAAAGAACACTCGACGATTCAGCAAATAAGCGTCTCAGCGTTCCTGAAGCATTCCTTGCAGTTGACGCAATTCTTAACCTCTATATAAACGTAAGCGACGGACTTGTTGTCTATGATAAGGTCATCACTTCAAGACTGATGAGCGAGCTTCCTTTCATGGCGACAGAAAATATAATGATGGACGCAGTAAAACGCGGCGGAAACCGTCAGGAGCTTCACGAGAGAATCAGAGAGCATTCAATGGCAGCGTCAGCAGTTGTAAAGCGTGACGGCGGCGAGAATGACCTTCTTGAACGAATTGCAGGCGACAGTGCATTCGGAGTAACACTTGAAGAGCTGAAGGCGCTTCTGAAGCCTGAAAACTATGTAGGCAGAGCACCGCAGCAGACTGAGGATTTCCTCAATGAAACAGTAGCACAGGCACTTGCTCCCTACGCAGATATGGAAACAGAAAAAGCAGAAATAAATATCTGATATCAAAGCGGCAGTGCCGTGCGGTTGGCTCCCGGAAAGAACCAGTTTTCGGGCGTAAATCAAATGAAATACATCAAAATTAAAGTTTAGGTCAAGCCTTTTCAAAGGCTTGCGGGTCAAGGGCAGAGCCCTTGCGGGTCAGGGCAGCGCCCTGCGGTCGGGGCAGAGCCGCCGACAGAATCTGAAAAAAGTAGTAAAGGAAGATGCAATATGATCACAAATAATATTCTGACAGAAACAGAAGCCCGTAAGGTTATTGCACAGCTCGGCTGTTACAGCGTTGTTGAGTATGAAAAGGATATATCTGTCGGACCGGCATCAGCTCAGACAGCATATTTTATGGGAAAAATGGGCTGCAGAAAAAGACAGGTGCTTGCAACACTCAATAATCAGGGAATAATTCTTCAGGCAGGCGCAATGCAGATAATCAGCGGAAATGTCAATATGAATACCAATGTCAAGGGTGCAGGCGATTTTTTCAAGAAAATGGTCGGCGGTAAGGTTACAGGAGAAAGCGGAATCAAGCCGAGATATTTCGGCTCGGGTCAGGTGCTTCTTGAGCCTACATATAAATATATACTTCTTGAGGATCTTTCAAAATGGGGCGGCGCAATGACAATCGAGGACGGTCTTTTCCTCGCATGTGATGATACAGTCGATCTCAAGGTCACTTCAAGAGCAAATTTCTCGTCAGCAGCACTCGGCGGAGAAGGACTTTTCAATTCAACTCTGATCGGAAACGGTATTGCAGTTCTTGAAAGCCCTGTGCCGTCACATGAACTGCTTGTGTTCGATCTGAATAATGATGTGCTTAAAATAGACGGAAATATGGCTATCGCTTGGTCACATTCACTTCAGTTCACAGTTGAAAGATCTTCAAAATCACTCGTCGGCTCAGCAGCTTCAGGCGAGGGACTTGTAAATGTATACAGAGGAACAGGCCGTGTGCTCGTTGCACCGGTATCATAATTCTGTCAAAAAATTTACGATTAGTGAGTGATCTGATGTGAAAAAAAGCTTATTCATTCT
>ONRO01000352.1 GCA_900320235.1 uncultured Eubacteriales bacterium | reverse complement strand
GTGCTCAGTTCCGATTTGTCTGAACGGTCAGTTGACAAAATTTTTTAAGAGTGTGGTGTATTTATGAAAACAGTAGCTACAGTACTGCAGATCACTCGAGGTCTGCTTATTCTTACCCCTGCTGAGTATGATAAGCCCGAAGGTGGTTTCACAGGTAAAAACAAACGTTCGTCTATTCCTACTACTTTCAGTGTGCCTCAGATTTTTGAACTTAATGAATCTCTCAAGGATCATCCGTTTGAAAAGGCAGAGGAGCTTGCAGCTTTTGTAAAACGTTGTGCTGAAAGCGTAAGCATGGAGCTCGGAGATGTGTTTGTATGTATCGAGGACGAAGATGTCCTTATTACAAAGGAGTATAAGCATGCTCCGGCTAAAGAAAAGCTTCTTCCGACTTTCGCAAGAGTAGAGGCTGAAAACGTACTTCATCAGGAAGTTGACAAGTATACAATCCTTAACTTTGAGTACGGTCAGCAGTATGGTAAACAGAATAAAACAGAGGAAATCTCTGCATCACTCTTTGCAATGAATACAGGCATACTTACTGATATAAGAGCAGCCTTTGAAAAGGAAAATATCCGCCTTGCAAAGGTAACACCTCCTATCGCAGGTATGCTTTATACAGCAAAGGAGGATATCAACTCTGCAACAAGAGCAATCGCTGTAATCAGTATGGACTTTGCAGCAACAAGACTTGTTGTTCTTCATAATGGTGCTCCTGTGTTCCAGCAGTCTTTCTCAAGTGTGCTTGAGGATATCGCAGAAATGTTCTCACTTGAGTTTGGTATGAGTAAAATGGGCGCTATCGACCTTATCCGTCAGGAAGGTCTTGGTGTATGTAATAAATGTAAATCTGCTTCGACCCGTAAGCAGACAATGACAATGCTCGATAACGCAGCAGGCGAGATTCTCAGAAACCTCAGAATGGTTATCTCAACAAAGCGTCTTGATATCGATGAGATCGTCCTTATCGATGCACTCGCAAAGCTGCCGAATATCGCAAACTACTGCCGTCAGGTAGGCCTTACAGCTCCGATGGAGAATATCACAAGACTGTTCTCCGGCGGATCACAGCCCCCTGTTGCAGCAGCGCTTGCATCTGAAAAAGGCTATGATACAACATCATTCATTACACTCAATGGTGTTCTTACAATGCCGCAGGCAGATGCTAACCTTCTCATGGGTGAATCAAATGTTCTCGCAGCAATGGCAGAGGCCGGCTCTTCAAAGCTTGGTAATACAATTACAGCCGGACTCGGTATTATAGCAGCACTCTGGATCATAGGTACACTCGGATGGTGGGGTATGCTCGAGCTTCAGAAGACAAACGATAATACACGTCTTCAGGATAAGAAATATACTCCGGCTAAAGAGCTGATACAAAGAGAAGAAACTGCAAACAGCAGACTTGAAAATCTTTCCAAGAATATTGAGCTTCTTCCGAAGACAGATCTTAAATCAGCTGATATCGTCAGAGAACTATATGATCAGATCAATACAAAAGTAAGAAACTGCACAGGCTTTAATGTAAACAATACTACATATACAATAGATACCTCCATTGAGGTTCAGGATATGAATAAATATACTGATCTTAAGAATGAAATCAATGACAGGGGATATTTCAAGGTTGGCGGAGCTGCTCAGTTCACAAACCAGGCAAGCCTTAAAGAAGGCGGACAGAATCCTGTACAGGTGCTTAATGCTACGATCAAGCTTACAGTAACTGATAAGACTCAGGAAGAAGCAAAGCAGAAGGCAGAACAGGATAAAGCAGCAGCTGAAAAGAATGAAGTCGATAAGACTAAACTTTCTACTGAGGACGCCGACAAAGAATAATGCTGAGTGGAATACCGGTATATTCTAGACCTCAAAACAAACATTTTACGGAGGTAAACAATAATGGATAAGAAACAAGTAACAATACCCAAGTTTATATGGGTAATCGCCGGAATTCTGGTGGTTAGTATTATTTTCCTTATAGCTGTCCAGATGCCGTTTTCACAGAAGATAGAAACATATAATAAGGATCACGCTTCAGCAGAATCACAGATAAGCCAGTATGAACATTATCTTAAGGAAGCTGATTCAATTACAAAGGCAGTTGAACAGACAGAAGCAGAATGCTCAAAGCTGAATGACCAGCTTACAGTAAAACCCGATAAGACAGTCGATGATATCAGAGACCTTCTTTCAAAACATGACATGGACCTTACAACACTGAGCATTACAGACGGTGTTCCGGATCAGCAGGGCGGCGTTTCTGCATCAGGCGACCCGCTTTATGTATCAACACTTACATATAACTTTACATCAAGCGAAAAGAAGCTTATTGAAACACTCGACTTCTTCGAGAAGGAATCAAAGGGTGCATACTTCATAAGCAATATCGCAATTTCACAGCAGGATGAAAAGACGAACGCTGCAACAACAGAAGAGTCTTCAACAGTATCAGTTACTCCTGCAAGCCAGCTTTATAACACAACACTTACAATCAAGCTTTATTACTTTGACACAACTGCAAGCGAAAAGAGCAACGCAAGCAGCAGCGGCGAATCTTCAGGTGAAAGCTCAGAAGAGTCATCAAAGTAAGTTATAGGGAACGGAGTTTCTTGAATGCAACCTTTTGAATATTTGAATACGACTTATGGACTGATTTGGACTATATCTTGTATTCCGATAGGCTGCCTGCTGGCGTTCTTCGGAGTCTGGATTCTTAATCACATTCCGGCAAAATGGCTGTGCGATTATAATGAAACACCGGATGCAGAACTGCTCAGCGGAAAACGATTCAGCTATGTCAGTACAGGTATACCGACAGCAATTGCGATGGCGGTATGCCTGGTGCTGTGCAGGCTGCAGTTTAATAAGGGATATGATATTTATTTTCTGCTGCTTTCGCTGATAATCTATATCGCATTGCTGATAGCAGCATCCGATCTTAAATATCAGATCATACCGGATCAGTTTACAATTGCAATTGGTGTTCTTGCAGCAGCAGTCAGCGTGTATGATCTGGTCAGAGGTTTTAATATTCTTCACGGTGCATGGTGGAGCCCTCTCGCCGGTGCAGGAATCGGTGCGGCAGTGATGATACTGATAGACGTTATCGGAATGATAGTATATCACCGTGACGGAATGGGCTTCGGAGATGTTAAGCTATTTCTTGCAATCGGAATCCTTACAGGATTTCCGGGCACAATTTATGCGTTTATTATTTCGATTCTGACAGCAACTGTTTTTTTTGTTATCATAATAGTTCTATCAAGAATAATGGGAGCAAAAACAGGTACAGCTGAAGAAGCCGCAGAGAATAAGCCTGAAGCAGAAACAATGCAGGGTGCCGATGCTGCGGCAATGACTGAAGAAAAAGATCCTGAAAAGAATACAGATGAAAAAGAAGGATCACCTGTACAGGAAATTGACGGGGAAGACGATGAGCAAACAGAGCCGGAGGAAAATGAAGTCGGCTTTGGCTCATATCTTGCATTCGGACCGTATATAGCAATTGCAGTATGTGCATATATTGCTTTGTTTGACCTGATTCAGTATCTTACAGGTTTATATCTGAGTTTATTTAATTAAGATTTTTTAGGAGCTGAGGATATGAGGGCAAGTAATTTGAGAATCGGTCAGATCCTCATTAATTCAGGAGATATTACCGAAGAACAGCTCGACGAGGTGCTTGTCAAGCAGAAAACCGGTGACGGAAGTAAGCGTGTGGCTGATATCCTGATCGAGGATGGTATCGTAACAGAGCAGCAGGTTTGTAAGGCACTTGAAAAACAGCTGTTTATACCTTATGTGGATCTCGATACAATAACGATCCCGGAGGAACTCGGCGGAATTATTCCCGAGGATCTTGCACAGCAGCATATGGTTATCCCGATCGAACAGGAAGGAAGATTCCTTACTGTTGCAATTGCTGACCCGCTCAATTATCAGGGTCTGAAGGATATATCCATTGCAACAAAAATGAAAATCAAGCCCGTAATCGGCGAAGCAACAAAGATAAATAACAAATTCCGTGAGCTTTATGCAGCTCAGAAGGCTATCGATGATGCAAAGGAATTCCTTGAATCAAAGGGCGGAAAAACAAAGGCACAGCAGGAAGCAGAAGAAGCTGCTGCACAGGATGCATCCGCAAATGATCAGCCTATTATCAGATTTGTAAATAATATGATCGAGGAAGCAATTTTCACAAAGACTTCCGATATCCATATCGAGCCGATGGAAAAATGTCTGAGAATACGCTTCCGTATCGACGGTAAGCTGACAACATACATGGAAACGGCTCCCGAGCTGATACCCTCGGTAACATCGCGTATCAAGTTTATCGGTAACATGAATATCGCCGAAAAACGAATTCCTCAGGATGGTCGTATCAATTACCGCGTTGCCGGTAAGGATATCGACTTCCGTATTTCCGTTCTCCCGAGTATTTTCGGTGAGAAGATAGTTATGCGTATTACGACTTCTCTGGGTAT
>ONRO01000009.1 GCA_900320235.1 uncultured Eubacteriales bacterium | reverse complement strand
TCACCGATTCCATCACCGTTACTGTCACAGAATGTCTGGGGATAAATTTCATAGAAAACTGCGTCTTTTAACCAATTTGGCATAATTACAACCTCCGATTTGGGTATTTTTTATTAATTATAACATAATCCTTCCCTACAATCAATATAATTAAAGATGATAATAAAATTTGGCAGCGTGACGCTGCACCCTTGTTTCAAGACTTTTATAGCCTGAAAAAGTTTTACTCCGGCACCGCCAGGCTTTTTGAGCCTTAACTGCATCAGAATTAATTCAAAACCTCTTGCCAATTATATTTTTACACATTGAAAATTTGACCAGCGTGAAGTACCCGAAGGAAGTGCACTCGGGGAGCTGCACTCTTTATTCTCGTCTCAGATAGTATGAATTAGTTTATTCGGGCACTGCCAGACTTTTTGAGTCAGAACTGTATCAGTATTTACTTGCAAACATATTGCCCATTAAAATTTTGACATAGTTAAATTCAGATGAAACAATGAAAGTAAAAATGGGATCAGGAAGTGATATACACTTGATAGACGGAATATCATTTATCGGGGGGGGTTAAATGGATACAGTAATTAAAATTAATTCATTTATCAATGGAATCGTCTGGGGACCTTTTATGCTTTGCATATTACTAGGGGTAGGGATATTCTACTCATTTAAAATGCATTTCTTTCAGATCAGGCATTTTAAACTATGGTGGAAAATGACCTTCTGCTCTATTTTTACTCAGACGGGTTCAAAAAACAGTAATAACAGGCTATCGCCTTTCCGTGCTATGGCAACTGCACTTGCCGGTGCTATCGGAACCGGTAATATTGTAGGTGTTGCCGGTGCAATATCATTAGGAGGTGCAGGAGCCGTTTTCTGGATGTGGGCGGCTGCTGTTTTTGGCATGTCAACCATCTTTGCTGAAAACGTCCTTGGAGTGCGATACAGGGAAGTAAGAAACGGATGCTTTGTCGGCGGACCTATGTATTACATAGAAAAAGGTCTGCACTGCAAATGGGGAGCAGTTATTTTCGCAATACTCTGTACCTTTGCTGCACTTGGAATGGGTAATATGACACAGGCAAATTCTGTTGCCGGAGCTTTAAAAAGCGGCTTTGATATCTCTCCTCAGATAAGCGGTATCGTAATTGCTGCCGCAGCTGCTTTTGTGATTTTCGGCGGAATCGGAAGAATTTCAGCTCTGACTGAAAAACTTGTTCCATTTATGGCTTTACTTTATATTCTTGCAGCTTTTATTGTTCTCGCTGTAAATTTCAAAAAAATACCCGGTGCCTTTGCAGAAATAATATGCGGAGCTTTTGATCTGAAGTGTGCTGCCGGCGGTTTTATGGGCTACGGTATGTCAAGAGCGTTGAAATACGGCATATCAAGAGGTGTTTTTTCAAACGAAGCAGGACTCGGAAGTTCGCCTATCGTTCATGCTGCGGCAGACACCGACGACCCTTATACTCAGGGAATGTGGGGAATTTTTCAGGTCTTTATTGACACCATAGTTCTTTGCACGCTAATGGCATTATGTATTCTTACAACAGATTCAGATATCTGTGAGCAGGACAGCATCATACTAAGCACTGAAGCTTTTTCATCTGTCCTTGGAAACACAGGAAAAATTTTTATTTCAGTATCTATTGTACTTTTTGCTTTTGCTACTCTTGTTTCGTGGTGCTATTTCGGTGAAAAAAGTTTTGAATATCTCAGTAAAGGACGTTTCATCGTACTATACAGAGTGATTTATATTGCCGCTTCTTATATCGGTTGTATTATGAGTCTGTCACTTGTATGGGATATTTCTGATACGCTGAATGGTCTGATGGCTTTGCCGAATCTCGCAGCACTTATATTACTTAGCAATAAAATCAGATATTCAGAATTATCAACCAGACTTAAATAATTATTTCTGAGGTTCCGAAACGCTCAGCTGACTTACAGAAAATGGATTGAAAAAGTGAGCACCCCGAATGCACTTCCTATTGGTGCGTCACGCTGTCGTTAATGTAAAATTATTATTGGCAATATGCTTTAAATTATAGTATAATGCAGTTCAGGCTGAATTAGTATGGCGGTGCCGGAGAAAAACTTTTTCAGGCTATCAAAGACGTGAATCAAGAGTCCAGCGTCACGCTGGTTACGCTG
>ONRO01000189.1 GCA_900320235.1 uncultured Eubacteriales bacterium | reverse complement strand
TTTTATTTAATTGAAAATTTACTGACTGTAATATTTAGTCAGAGAATAATTTCGATTATTAACCCTGATCAGATAAAATAGAAACACCGCCCTGAGCGGGCGGTGCAAATTCATGCTTTATCATGGCAAACTTATCATCCAAGAGATGCTGTATCATCAGAAATAATATTTCCGTAGATTGTAATAGTAGATTTATTTTTGCTGTTTACCGGATCCGTCATTTCTATTGAAATATTTTTGCCTTCTTTATCAGTTACGTTTTTATTTATCTTTTTAATATCTGCCATTTTCTTGAAATGCATTATACCGTCGTGATATTCAGCATCATAAAGAACATTTCCTTCTATCCTGAATCTGCCTTCTTTTGCAACATAGCTTCCTTCTTTTGAACATTTCACGCCGACATTATACTGGCCGTTATCCCTAAATTCAAAAATATATTCAGCATCTGCTCCGCATTTGGGACATTTCACATTATATGCATTCCATACTGCCGGAGTACCGTCTTCTCCGACCGCACTTATGAGATTGATCAATGTAGAATATTTTTTGATTTTCTCGTCTACATCCTTAAAGCCTTTGATCTTATCATATTTTTTAAGTGCATTTTTATAGTCAAGCTTTTCATAATCCAGTTTTGCAAGAATATAAAGTGACTGATTTGCTTTTTCTTTACTATCCTTATAGTCTGAGAGGAAACTGAACTTCTCATATGCTTTTTTATAATTATTCTTCTTATAATCTGATGAAGCCATATTATACAGGTTTTTCCTGCAGTTCTCGTAATTTGCCTCATCAGTTGCATCAAGTTGTTCAAATATCTTCATTGCTTCAATATATTTTGCTTCCTCGCAAAGCTTGTCAGCGTAAAGCTTCATTGTTTCGATATATTTGTCACCTGAATCCTGATAGCCGTCTATACTCTGATACATTTCAGCTGCTGCTTTATAGCTTCCGCTTGCAGCATAGCTTTGTGCCTTTGTATAAGTACATTTATAGACCATTTCCTTACTGTCAGCATAGTCTCCCATTTTTTCAAATTTAACTTTTGCTTCATCATAAAAACCCTTGTCATATGTTGACTTTGCATCCATATAATTCAGATACGGCAGTCCGTATTTTATTGTTGCATAACCTCCACCAATTACAACAACAGCCAAAAGAATGATCGGAAGTATTTTTCCTGCCTTCTTCTGGGTTGCAGATTTCTTCTGCTGTTTCTCATAGGTTTCTTTCCTTTTTTTGAATTCCTCTTTCTGTCTTTCCTTATCTATTCTTTCTTTCTCGGCTGCTTCTCTTCTCAGCCTGTCAGCTTCAGCATCTCTTCTTTGCTGTTCATCTTTCAGATAATCCTTATCTGTATTTGCCTGAAGCCACTTCTTTGTTACTCCGCAGCAGCAGCATGTGGTTTCATCACTCCAGTTCAGAGAACCACAGGCGCAAAGCCAATATGCTTTTTCAAACTTCGGCTGAAGGATCAGCTTTGTCTGGTCAATATCCATCTGGGCACAATTCGCTATAAACTGCCTGT
Source organism: uncultured Eubacteriales bacterium (assembly GCA_900320235.1). Taxonomy (GTDB): domain Bacteria; phylum Bacillota; class Clostridia; order Oscillospirales; family Acutalibacteraceae; genus UBA1213. Next base: position 2,776 of record ONRO01000189.1, on the reverse strand, counting down.
GAAGATCGGCCTGAACATTGAAAATACTGTCCTGAACAAGGCTGATATTAAATCTTTTTGCATCACGATTATTCCAGGTCTGACCTGACATTGTCGTAACAGATTTCAATACAAATTCTATATTTCTTGTTGCCTGATTAGTAACCTTAAACGGAACCTTTGTTCCGAATTCTTCATTTCTTTTTATCTCAAAGCCGTCGTAAAGGCAGTCGCGCAGAACATCTATCTGATGTCTCTGGGAATCATAGCAGATAACATCGCAAACCATTGAGCGGATACTCTCAGGCTGAACATTCATAAATTTGCCATAAGCAAAAATAGCTCCCACATTCATATCAAGTTCCAGCTTCATCGACTGCAGTGAAACAGGCGAACCTACAAACCACAAATGTATATTCTTTTCCTCAAGCAGCTGCTTCTTTTCTTCTTTTTCTAATTCCATGAATATCTCCTACCTGTCTGTAAATCAGTACATACTGCAATTCCTATGCAGTATAATTACATTGAAAATATATCTTTCCTTTCAGGAATCGCTGAACCGATAATCGGCGCAAAACTTATTAAAAACTGCAGAAAACACAATTACGACTTCAGAAAAAAACTGAAGCCTGATTTTTCCAGAGTTTCTTTTCAGAGTTCCTTTGATATCTAAAATTTGCAGACGTATAATTAAAAATGAATAATTTGTTAATAACATTTTAATACCTTCGGACAAATATGTCAAGAATCAAAGACTGGAAATCGAACTATTTGTATAATACTTAAAAAAACATGATGCTTATATGTATATTTTATCTTTACAGAAACATTATTCTTTTCGTCACCAGGCCGCATTGTGAACTGATTTCAGTATTATAGCAATGTATTTATTTTGCTTACAAATAAATATGTGAGTTTTTTTATTCCGCATCCGCTGTGCATGTTGAAAAATTGTTTTTACTGATATATAATGTAATCCGTAAGCTTTTTTTGCAGTCTGATTATTCTGCGAAAAGATTAAAATAATGGAAATGCGGTGAAAATATGGAAATAAGAAAAATCGAAGCTTCTGTAATTACTGAAACAGTAAAGAAGCTTTATATGGATATGAATTACAATATCGGCAGCGATATAATGTGTGCTCTTGAAAATGCACGAAACAATGAAAGCTCTGACATTGGCAGAAGCGTTCTTTCTCAGCTTATCGAAAATAACCATATTGCATCAGACGAGCAGGTTCCAATCTGTCAGGATACAGGAATGGCTGTACTTTTTATTGAATACGGCGATCATGTCATAATTGAAGGCGGAAGCTTTGAGGATGCTGTACAGGAGGGTGTCAGACGTGCCTATATTGACGGATACCTTCGCAAATCCGTTGTTGATGATCCTGTTTTTGACAGAGTCAATACAAAGGACAATACACCTGCAATAATTTATACTACTATCGTTCCCGGGAATAAAATAAATATCCTTGCCGGATGCAAAGGTTTCGGAAGTGAAAATATGTCTGCAATAAAAATGCTGACACCTTCTGCGGGTGTTGACGGGGTGAAAAATTTCATTCTTGATGCTGTTCGCTATGCAGGGCCTAACCCATGTCCGCCAATCGTTGTCGGAGTCGGTATCGGAGGCACCTTTGAAAAAGCTGCAATGCTGGCAAAAAAAGCCACGCTGCGTCCGATCAATACCAGAAACTGTGATGAGCGCTATGCTGCGCTTGAGGATGAGCTTCTCTGCGAAATCAATAAAATGGGCTTCGGACCTGCCGGTCTCGGCGGAGACAATACCGCCCTTGGAGTAAATATCGAATATTTCCCGACACATATTGCAGGAATGCCGGTTGCGGTAAATATCTGCTGTCACGCAGCAAGACATAAGGAAACCGAGATCTGAGGAGGATAATTATGACAAAGAAAATAACACTTCCTCTTACAGAGGAAACCATAAGAGATCTTAAAGCCGGAGACAGTGTGCTTATCACCGGCTCTATGCTGACCGGAAGGGATGCGGCGCACAAAAGGCTTTTTGAGCTTATTGAAAAAGGAGAACCGCTTCCGGTTGATATAAGCGGCGAAATAATTTATTATGTTGGTCCCGCTCCTGCAAAACCGGGTCATGCAGTTGGTCCTGCCGGTCCGACATCAAGCTACCGTATGGACAAATATGCGCCTGCACTTCTCGACAGAGGTCTGAAGGGCATGATCGGCAAGGGTAAAAGAAGTCCTGAAGTCGTAGCTTCAATGGTAAAGAACGGCTGTGTATATTTTGCAGCTATCGGCGGTGCAGCTGCACTCATTTCAAGAAGCATTAAAAAAATCGAAACACTTTGCTATGAAGATCTTGGAACAGAAGCTATCTATCGCTTTTATGTTGAGGATTTTCCTGCAATCGTTGCTATTGATGCCGAAGGAAACAGTGTGCTGATCGAAAAATCAAAGATATGATCCCGCCGGACATAATGACGGTGTTGCGGTATTCTGTCTGCTATTAAAAGACTGCACACGGATTTAAATTCTCGGGTCAGCAGCTTTAGGTTCAGTCATGTTCCCGGCTGATTATCGTATTTCAGAACCCATGGTAAAATAACATGAACGATCCTGACACGGAGGTCAGTATGGATAAAAGAAGATGTATCGTTATAGGCTCATCTCCTGAAACAGAAATCGATGTTATCAGGAAATATCTCAGCGCAGATGATTTCATTGCATGTGCAGACGGAGGTTATCTTTATGCACGCCGGCTTGGAATCAGACCCGATCTTATTGTCGGCGATTTTGATTCAGCAAAAAAGCCT
>ONRO01000331.1 GCA_900320235.1 uncultured Eubacteriales bacterium | reverse complement strand
TAAAAAAACCGTTTCAGATAAAAAGAAATAAAAATCTAAAAAATATTGTATTTATCTGACCTATCCGTGGATCAGCAATCCGGACTGCTTTAAACAAATAAGCGTTTAAAGCAGTCCGTTTTAAAAAGTATTATTCTTGCTTTTTTGTAAATTATCAGTCCGGGCTTTTCTTCCGGATAATTACATTATTTCGCTTTATTATGCATTAATATTTAATAATATTAAATTGTATATATGCAATTCTATAAAAATTATTCTTTTTTATGTAAGAATCATACAAAAAATTAACATTTTATACTTTACTTTACCCGCCGGTTATAGTAAAATATATATATAAATGATACTTAATAAACAGGAGAGTGTGTTAATTATGGAGCCGAAATATAGAAGAGTGCTGTTAAAGCTTAGCGGAGAATCACTTGCAGGGGAAGAAAAACATGGTATTGATTTTGATACTGTTCTCAAATTCTGTCAGCCAATAAAAAAGCTGAATGATATGGGAGTAGAGGTAGCCATTGTTGTTGGCGGAGGAAACTTCTGGAGAGGACGTTCAAGCGGTAAAATGGACAGAACCAGAGCTGACCACATGGGTATGCTTGCAACAGTAATCAATGCTCTTGGTGTTTGTGATGCACTTGAACAGCTTGATCTTGAAGTAAGAGTTCAGACAGCTATTTCTATGCAGCAGGTTGCTGAACCTTATATCAGAAACAGAGCAATAAGACACCTCGAAAAGGGAAGAATACTTGTTTTTGGCTGTGGCACAGGAAATCCGTTTTTCTCAACAGATACTGCTGCTTCCCTCAGGGCTGCTGAAATTGAAGCAGATATCATTCTTAAGGCAACAATGGTTGACGGGGTTTATGACAGTGATCCTAAGAAAAATCCCGATGCGAAAAAATTCGATAAAATTTCTTTCCATGATGTACTTAATAAAGATCTCGCTGTAATGGACAGTACAGCAGCTGCAATCTGCAAGGATAATAATATTCCGATAATCGTATTCAGTCTTGATAATCCTGATAATATCGTATCCGCTGTTTGCGGTGAAAACGTCGGAACAATTGTAGAATAATATACGGAGGTAAATATTTATGAATACTGTAATCAAAAAAGCTGATGAAAAAATGACAAAATCAGTCGGACATCTTGAAACTGAATTTTCAGAGGTAAGAGCCGGTAGGGCAAATCCGTCTGTACTTGATAAGGTTAAGGTTGATTATTACGGTTCTCCGACTCCTGTAAATCAGCTTGCATCCGTATCTATTACTGAAGCAAGAACTCTAACAATCCAGCCCTGGGATAAAACACTCCTTAAAGCTATTGAAAAAGCAATACAGGTATCAGATATTGGTATTAACCCACAGAATGACGGAACAGTAATAAGAATGGTTTTCCCTCCGCTTACCGAGGAACGCCGTAAAGAAATAGTAAAAGAGATCGCTAAGATGGGTGAAGAAACCAAGGTAGCAGTAAGATCTATCAGAAGAGAAGCTATGGATAAGATAAAAACCATGAAGAAAAATGGTGAAATCACTGAAGATGATCTCAAGCACGGCGAAAAGAAAATCCAGGATAAAACAGATAGCCATATAAAAACCATAGATAGTATGACTGAAAAAAAGCAGAAGCAGATCATGGAAATCTGATGCTAAGCAATGCCAAAAAGAATAACTCGGCAGGATTTAAATTCTTGCCGGGTTATTTTAAGGTATTCAGGCTTAATTCTTTTCAGTGATGCTATACATTTTTTATTAATAGCATAGATAATATTGGTGTTGTTTAAATTGAAATCCGAGAGTAAGTATTATGTATTTATTGTCAGATTTCAATTATAGAGGTGAAATGAAATGATAGATAATATTTCCGGTCTGATAATTCCAGAACACGTAGGAATAATTATGGATGGTAACGGAAGATGGGCAAAAAAGAGAGCTCTTCCAAGATCTGTCGGACACAAATTCGGTGCTCAGAATTTCAGAAAAATAACCAGATATATCAGCAAAACAGGTGTAAAGGTACTTACTTTATATGCATTTTCAACCGAAAACTGGAAACGTCCGATAGAAGAAGTAACTGCACTTATGGGTCTGTTTAAACAGAATCTTATCGATTTGCTGACTGATTTTCGTGATGACGATATCAAAGTTGTGTTTATTGGAGATAGAAGTGCCTTTAGTCCAAAATTGATTGAACTTATCAATGAATCTGAAGAAGTAGCAAAAAACAGAAAAGGTATGCTTCTTAACATTGCTATGAATTACGGATCAAGAGATGAAATATTGCGCAGTGTTAAAACTATTGCAGCTGATGTCCGTAATAATAAGATAGATCCTGAAGATATTACACTAAATGATATTGAATCTCATTTATATACTGCTGGATTACCCGATCCCGATCTTATTATCAGAACCGGCGGAGAATTCAGATTAAGTAATTTTCTTCTTTACCAATCTGCATATTCTGAATTCTATTCAACTGAAACACTATGGCCTGATTTCAACGAAAAAGAATTCGATAAGGCAATAATTGAATATAACCAAAGAAACAGACGTTTCGGAGGTGTGTGAATGAAAGAACGAATCTTATCGGCATTTATGGTTATCGGAGTAATAGGCTCTATTGTTATTCTGAGCTTGTTTTTTCCAATATCCATTGATATATTTATTTCCTTGATATGTGCTTGCTCAATATTTGAATTCTGCAAAGCTATAAAATCACTGAAGTTTTTTCAGATAAGCTTTCCGAGTATTGCATTTTCAATTGTATACCCAATGCTTATCGGATTCAATGTTTCAGAAATCATCTGCTCTGTTTATACTATAATTATGCTCTCAGCAATAGTTTTCTTTCATGAAAAAATCACTTTCAAGGACTTTGCCTGCACTTTCAGTATGACTCTGATAATTACAATAGCATTGACTTCTATTGTTAATCTTAAACAGATAGATCCTGGTCATTCAACTATGTTTTTAGTTTTATCCATGGCTTCACCTTGGCTTGCAGATGCCGGAGCTTATTTTGTAGGGGTATTATTCGGAAAGCACAAGCTTTGTCCAAAAATAAGCCCTAAAAAAACAATTGAAGGTGCAATAGGCGGTGTCATTGTATGTACAATTTCCTCATGCATTATTGTACTGATTTTTGAAAACCTTATTTATGCAGATCTTAATATAAACTATATAAATCTCTTGATAATAACATTTATCGGATCATTATTATCAATCATAGGAGATCTGAGTTTTTCAGTAATAAAAAGATCATTCTCAGTAAAGGATTATGGAGATCTGATTCCAGGACATGGAGGAATTCTCGACAGATTCGACAGCGTAATAGTCTATGCACCGTTTCTTTATATAATATCCGGTTATTTTCCGTTTATTATAAAATAGAATATTAATCTTATCATAAAAAGGAGTGAGCGTTTATGGCTTCAAAAATTTCTGTTCTTGGTTCAACCGGCTCAATAGGTACTCAGACACTTGATGTTGCAAGAATGCATGGTCTTGAAATAACTGCATTAACTGCAAATTCAAATATTAATCTTCTTGAAAAACAAGCAAGAGAATTTCATCCCAAAATGGTTGCAGTTCTTGATCTTGGAGCCGCTGCTCAACTCAAAATTGCATTGAGGGATACAGATATTGAAGTTTTCTGCGGTGAGGAAGGCATTTGTAATGCTGCAGTAGAGCCTGAATGTGACACTGTTGTTAATGCAATAGTTGGCGTAGCCGGGCTTGTTCCGACACTTTCTGCAATTAAAGCAGGCAAAAATATTGCTCTCGCAAATAAAGAAACACTTGTTGCCGGCGGAGCTTTGGTAATGAAATCCGTCAATAGCTATGGAGTAAAACTATATCCTGTTGACAGCGAACATTCTGCTATTTTTCAGTGTTTACAGGGGTGTCCTAAGAATTCATTAAAAAAAATAATACTGACAGCTTCAGGCGGAGCATTTTTTGGCAAAACAAAAGATGAACTTGAAAATGTTACTGTAAAAGAAGCTTTATCACATCCTAATTGGGAAATGGGTGCGAAAATTACTATTGACTCAGCTACAATGATGAATAAAGGACTTGAAGTAATTGAAGCTTCCTGGCTTTTTAACTGCAAAGATGAAGATATAGATGTTATTATTCACCGGGAAAGCATAATTCATTCTATGATACAATTAAAAGACAACGCTGTTATTGCTCAACTTGGTGTTCCGGATATGAGGATTCCTATTCAATACGCTCTTACTTATCCGAACAGACTGGCTTCACCAACAAAAGAGCTCGATCTTTCTGAAATAGGCTGTATGAACTTTCAGAAGCCGGATTATGAAACATTCAGATGTCTTTCAATTTGTCGAAAAGCACTTCGTCTTGGAGGATTATACCCGACTGTTGCTAATGCTGCAAACGAAGCCGCTGTTGAGATGTTTTTAAGAGAACAGATTCGTTTTCTTGATATCGCTGAAATAGTAGGAAATGCAGTCGACACTTTTAAAGATAATACTGAAAACTTTACGCTTGAGGATATTCTAAATACTGATAAAAATACACGTCTGAAAGTAAAAGATAAATACGGTCACAATAACTACTGATATTTATTCCGATCTTTCTTTATGATTATTAATATCAAATTTTTGTTTTCTGGAGATGATTACAATAGAAGCAGTATTTCTGATAATAATAGGTATTCTGATTTTTGAACTTATTATTTTTGTACATGAAGGCGGTCACTGTATTGCAGCAAAGCTTTCTGGTGTTAAGGTAAATGAATTTGCTCTTGGAATGGGACCAAAACTTTTCTCATTTAAAAAAGGAGAAACTGTTTATTCACTCAGACTATTACCAATAGGTGGTTTTTGTTCTATGGAAGGTGAAGACAGCGAAACAGAGAACGATGATGAAAGAGCTTTTATTAATAAACCTGTATGGAAAAGAATGATAATCGTTCTTGCAGGTGCTATTATGAATATTATTCTCGGACTGATAATGACAATGATCGTTCTTGCTCCAAATCAATATTTTGGCTCAACAAAGATTGCCCAGTTTACTGAAAACTCCCAGACTTCTCAAAGCCTGAAAGCGGAAGACAGGTTTGTATCTATCAATGGATATCATATTTTTACAACATTGGATATGAGTTTCGCACTTCAGACAGCAAAAACAAATGATTTTAATATTACCGTTGAAAGAAACGGCGAATATAAAAACCTTGAACATGTTAAGTTTCCGACAGTAAAAAAAGAAATTAACGGCGAAAAAAAAGAAATAATACAGATAGATTTTAAAATTCATGCAATAGATAATAATTTTGTAAATCTATTGAAACAAACAGGGTTAACTACTATCTCAACTCTTCAGATGGTATGGTCCAGCTTAGCCGGTCTTGTCACCGGTCAATTCGGATTAAATGAAATATCCGGTCCCGTAGGAATGACATCAGCAGTTTCTCAGGTTGCTGCTGAAGGCCTGAAAACAAGTTTTATAGACGGTTTGTTATCATTGTTGAATGTAATGACTATTATTACAATCAATCTTGGTATTGTAAATTTATTGCCTCTTCCTGCTCTAGATGGAGGAAGGTTTGTATTTCTCCTGATTGAGGCAATAATCAGAAGACCGGTAAACAGAAAATATGAAGCTTATATACATGCCGGTGGAATGATATTACTTATGGTATTTCTGCTTATTATTACTATCAAGGATATTATTCAGTTTTTCGTATGATATTAATATAGAAAAATATGGCTATAAATCTTTTTAAGTGAGATGTTTAACGTATGAAAAGAAGAAATACAAAAAATGTTAAAATCGGAAATATCAGTATTGGTTCAGGCTCTGAAATAACTGTTCAGTCCATGCTGAATACTCCATCAACTGCTATTAACGCAAGTGTCCAGCAAGCTGTTGAGCTTGAAAAAGCCGGTTGTGATATTATCAGACTTGCTATTCCCGATATGGATGCTGTCCAGCTTATCCCTGCAATAAAAAAAGATGTTAAAGTTCCTTTGGTAGCTGATATTCATTTTGATTATAAACTTGCTCTTGAAGCTGCTGCCGCCGGGATTGATAAAATAAGAATTAATCCCGGAAATATCGGGTCAGATGACAGAGTAAAAAAAGTTGCAGATGAATGCCGTAAAAGAAATATTCCGATTCGTATTGGAGTAAATTCCGGTTCGCTCGAAAAACATATTCTTGAAAAATATGGTAAACCCACACCCCAGGCTTTATGCGACAGTGCATTATTCCACGCTTCATTACTTGAAAAATTTGATTTCGACAATATTGTATTATCAATGAAATCATCAAATGTTGATTTTATGGTTCAGGCTTACGAGTTAGCAGCTGAACAAACTGATTATCCTCTTCATCTTGGAGTAACAGAAGCCGGAACTGAGCGAATGGGTATTATTAAATCATCCATAGGAATCGGTTCCTTATTATTAAAGGGAATTGGAGATACAATCAGGGTTTCTTTGACAGACAGCCCGATAAAAGAAGTATATGCCGCAAAAGATATTTTAAAGGCTTTAGGTCTTAATAATTCTGGTATCCGCTTTATATCATGTCCTACATGCGGTAGAACAAGAATAAACCTTATTGAGCTTGCAAAAAATGCTGAGGAATTGCTCAAAGACTGCAATAAAAATATTACCGTGGCAATTATGGGTTGTATAGTAAACGGACCTGGAGAAGCCAGAGAAGCAGATATAGGTATTGCTGGCGGTGATGGTGTTGGCCTGATATTTAAAAAAGGTCAGATAATTAAAAAAATACCGGAAGAACAGCTTCTACCGGAATTGCTAAAAGAAATAGAGAGTATGTAAAGGATGTTGATATATCCGGCTTTTCGGGTATATCAACTTTCTGTACTAATAAATAAAAAAGGAACAAAGGGGGAGAAAGCTTTTGAAAAAATTTGCTGAGTTGTTTGAAAACTACATAGATATCAAAAAACTCCCTTCTTCAGTAAATAACAGTATTATAACTAAAACATCAATAAACTCCAATGAAAGAACAATGCATATCTATGCCGAATGCAATGTATTGATAAACAGAGAAGATATTTTTCTCGCTGAAAAACTTATACGAGAGAGTGTACTTGCATTATATAACTGCTATTTCACTCCTCATTATGACAGCTCATTATTTAATACGGATTATTATGTTCAATTGGTTTACGAACTAAAAAGAAGGAATGCTTCTCTGAACGGTACATTAAATGATTCATCTGCAGAGATAGAAGATAAGAATATTATTATAGAACTAAATCATGGAGGCATGGATTTTCTGATTAATCAGAAATTTGATAAAAACCTTTCTGAATTAATAAAAACCGAATTCGGGCTCAATTTTAATGTTAAATTCAAAGGTGTTACAAAAATAGATAATGAAAGTGATGCCTATATTGAAAAACAGAAAAAAACAGAAGAAAAAGTTATGCGTGAAGCGCAGATATCTCAGATGGAACAATATGAAAGTATGATGAATACAGCAAATACAAGAAAAGCTGAATTTGAAAAGAAAGCAGTAAAAACTGTTGCTCCGGCATCTTCGTCTGAGATAGAATTCAGAGATAAGGATCATCTTACTCCTACATACATTCCTGAGAGCGCTAACCCCATATACGGATCTCCGATACACGGTGATGTTCTTCCATTAAATCATTTAAACCAGAATTCCGGAAAGGTAATTATCTGGGGTCAAATCTTTTCTATGGAAGTCAAAGATACAAAAGATAATAAAAAGAAAATAATAACGATCAGTATTACCGATTTCCATGGTTCTGCTAATCTGAAAATAATTGATACAAATGAAAGATGCTCTCCGATACTTGAATTAAAAAAGGGTATGTCTATTCTTGCAAGAGGAGACGCACAATATGATAACTTTGACCGTGATGTTAATGTAATGACAAGAGCAATCAGTGTTGTGTCCATTCCTAAAATCGTTGATAAAGCAGAGAAAAAAAGAATAGAGCTTCATCTGCATACAAACATGTCTGCAATGGATGCTGTCAGCAGTGCGGGTGACCTTGTAAACAGAGCATATGAATGGGGTATGCCTGCCATTGCAATTACTGACCACGGCGTGGCTCAGGCTTATCCAGACGCTATGAATGCATGCGATGCTATTGCAAGAAAAGGTGGAAATTTTAAAGTAATATACGGTGTAGAAGCTTATTTTATTAACGACCGCGCCTCCGCAGCAGTTGTAGGTGATACTGATATTCCTCTTAACGGCGAATTTATTGTTTTTGATATTGAAACAACTGGTCTTAGTCCATCAAGAGAGAAAATCACAGAGATTGGTGCATTCAGGGTATCAGATGGAGAAATAAAAGATAAATTTTCGACCTTTGTTAATCCCGGAATGCATATCAGCGCTAAAATCACAGAGCTTACTGGAATAACTGACGAAATGGTTGCTGATGCACCTGATGAAAAAGAAGCTGTAAAAGCTTTTCTTGATTTCTGTGGAGAAAATGCAGTTGTCGTTGCACATAATGCATCATTTGATACTTCTTTCATAAAAGCCGCAGCAGAAAGAAACAGATTGAATTATTCATTAACCCATATTGATACTCTCTCTATCTCAAGAGGAATTTTTTCACAGCTGAATAAACACAAACTCGACTCAATCGCTAAGTTCCTGAAGCTCGGTAATTTTAATCATCACAGAGCATATGATGATGCATATATGCTTGCAAAGATTTTCCTGGTTATGCTTAACAAGCTTTCTGAAGAATTTTCTGTAAAAACTATTTCACAGATCAATAAAACAATTCCAAAACCAGATTTCAAATCATTTAAATCATTCCATCAAATTATTCTGGTCAAAAATCAGCTTGGTATGAAAAATCTATACAAGCTGATATCGAAAGCTCATATAAACTATTTTTATAAGAAACCATTAATACCACGTTCTGAGCTTGAAAAGCACAGAAGCGGTCTGATAATAGGCTCTGCATGTGAAGCAGGAGAACTTTTCAGAGCTATTGTTGACGGTAAAAACTGGGAAGAACTAAAACAAATAGCGTCGTTTTATGATTATCTTGAAATTCAGCCAATTGGCAATAATATGTATATGCTGAGAAATGGTACTGTAAACTCTGAGGAAGATCTGAGAGAATTTAACAGAACTGTTGTACGACTCGGAGAAGAACTCAATATTCCAGTTGTTGCAACCTGTGATGTTCATTTCATGGATCCTCACCAGAGCGAATACAGAAAAATACTTATGACTTCACTTGGCTTTTCTGATGCTGAAGAACAGGCACCTCTTTATTTCAGAAATACTGAGGAAATGCTCAGGGAATTTGATTATCTCGGAAAAGATAAAGCTTATGAAGTAGTTGTAGAGAATACAAATAAAATCGCTGATATGATAGAGAAGCTAAGAGCCGTTCCAAAAGGTAATTTCCCGCCATTTATTCCCGGTGCTGAAGAAGATCTTACAAGCATTACTCTTCAGCGTGCAAAGGATATGTACGGAGATCCGCTCCCAGAAATTGTTCAGGCAAGAATAGATAAAGAACTTAATTCAATTATTAAAAACGGATTCTCAGTTCTTTATATGACTGCCCAGAAACTTGTAGCGAATTCAAACAAAAATAAATATCTCGTCGGTTCCCGTGGATCAGTAGGTTCTTCATTTGTTGCCACAATGTCAGGAATATCTGAAGTAAATCCACTTTGTCCACATTATGTCTGTCCGAATTGCCAGAATAGCGAATTCTTTAATGACGGCAGTGTAGGCTCCGGCTTTGATCTTCCGGAGAAAAAATGTCCGAACTGTGGAACACAGTATCTTCGTGACGGTCACGATATTCCTTTCGAAACATTCCTTGGATTCAAAGGTGACAAAACACCTGATATCGACCTAAACTTTGCCGGAGAATTTCAAACACGATCTCACAGATATACAGAAGAACTATTTGGAAAAGAAAACGTTTTCAAGGCCGGAACCATTGCTACCGTAGCAGAAAAAACTGCAATCGGATACGTCAGAAAATATTCAGAGGTAACCGGTAAACAGATCAGTAAGGCTGAAGAACAAAGACTTGCAGCCGGATGTACAGGTGTCAGAAGAACTACCGGACAGCATCCTGCCGGAATGGTTGTTGTTCCAAGAATGAATGATATCTATGAATTCTGTCCGATACAACGTCCAGCCAATGATCAGAAAACTGATATTATTACAACTCATTTTGATTTCCATTCAATACATGATACTGTATGTAAACTTGACGAACTCGG
>ONRO01000155.1 GCA_900320235.1 uncultured Eubacteriales bacterium | reverse complement strand
TTTTCTTTTCTGTTCTCCATTTTATTAACGATACCGTTTATCTCAATATCAAGCGCTCCTATGATTCCTAACATATTATATCTCTCCTTGTTTTTTGAATTATAATAAAACTCTGCTTTATACATGAATTGCTGACGGGTCTGTAAAGGCCGAAGGACAGCGGGCAGTCCGCAGAAGGTGAATTTCCTTTATCATTCCAGATTTCCGGTATGGAACATAATGGCTGCTGCTGCTGCAATGGGGGCGGTTTCTGCCCGGAGAATGCGGCGGCCAAGTGTCGCACGCACTGCACCGCTGCTGACAAGCAGATCGATTTCACGTTCTTCAAAGCCGCCCTCAGGTCCTATGAAAACAGCAAGCTTTTTGTCGCTGTCTGAAATAAGCTCACGCAGGGGCTTTCCGCCGCCTTCGTAAAATACAATAGCTTTGTCATATCCTGAAAGCTCTGCGGCGGCTGTTTTCAGCTCTGTGAGCGGTCTGACCTCAGGAATAATGCCTCGCCTTGACTGCATTGCAGCCTGAAGTGCGATCTTGCGGTAACGCTGCAGCTTCTTCTGAGCCGACTTTGCGTCCGGCCGTGAAACACATCTGTCTGTCAGAACCGGTACGATCTCTGTGACTCCGAGTTCAATGCATTTTTGTATGACTGTTTCGGGCTTGTCGCCCTTTGTCAGCGCAAAAAACAGAGTCAGCTCAATATCCGGCTCGTGATCGCATTGTTCTTTTGTGGTTACCTGAACGAGTACGCCCTCAGAGTTTATTCTTTCAATACTGCAAAGCTTTTCGCTGCCATTTTTGTCGCAGAGTGTTATTACCTCTCCGACAGACATGCGCAGCGATTTTGTGATATGTACAGCATCCTCGCCGGTTATCAGAATTTTATCCCCCGGTTCGCCGGGGCTGTCTGTAAAAAACCAGTCCATAATATTTCTCCTGTTTTATAATTTGTTGCCTGTCCGGCTCTTTTCAGCTTTCAATGCAGTACGTTCTGCTTTTTTTATCATCGCAGCCCGGAAACGCTGAAGCCGGAAACGGTTGTATCTTTGTATGAGTGCAAAGGGAAGATTCAGAGCCATCAGGATCATTGTGAGCAGGAACGCAATCGTCAGATCGTTGATGATAAACAGCACAACTGCAAAAATACAGTTCGCAGTATGATTCCATTCCGCCCGGCATGTTTCCATGATGAACTCGTCAAGATAGGGAACAGAGGTGTCGTCAAGATGGTCCTTTGAAAAACCGTCCTTCCCTATGTGCTGGGGAAGAAAATCCTTCCACCTGTTGATCTTCAGAATATCACTGTAAAATTTGCCGTTTCGTTCCCATTTGTGCGGGAGATACATTTTCTTTCCGGCATCAAAAAAAGAGGTGTCAACAGTTATGCATATGATGAAAGTAATGTAATGCCACACAGCTCCCAAAAGTATATTTATCAGCATGGCATTCAAAAAAGGCTGATCCTTAAGCATGGTATCTCCCCCCCTGTCCTGGAATTTTGACGACTGTACCGGATTTTTCAGGTCTGATAAATATTATAGCATGTTAACTACTGAAGTTGTTAATAATTTATTAATAAAATTCATGTTCAACCTGCTTTCGCAACAGCTGCAAAAGTGCTGTTGATCTGACTTTAAGCTCTGGTTCAGCGCAGAATATTAAAAAACAGGCTGAAAAGTGTTATCACAAAGATTCCGGAACAAAACAATTCCACTCTCCACACTGTAAAAACTTCTTTCCGTACGGTATATTTTAATTAAATATTACAAAAAATTGAAAAAACGAGTCTGAAAACTGTTGTTATTTTATAACTTTAATGATAAAATAATTATATGTTCTGTAATGAATAATTATGAGAATGGAAATAGCTGCAAAAGGGTGAGTAAATGAGCGGAAAAACTGAAATGACAATGCAGAAAGACGGCATTCATACGCTGAAAATATTCGGTATGGACACTGAAAAAGTGCGCGGGCTGCTTGAAGACATAGCTGAAAAGTATCAGGATGTGTCTGTAAGAATTCAGGAGGATGCCGGAGAAACATATGTTACGGCTTTTCCATGCGGAAGCAGTGCGGAGAATAATGCTGCACAGCTAATTGCTGAAACAGGCAGCATTATAGGACAGGAATATGTGTACGGCGTGGATATCGGCGGACTTGAGTATGCCCTTGTTGCAAGGCTGAAGGAAAAGGGAATGAAAATAGCAACGGCGGAAAGCCTGACCGGCGGAATGGTGTCGGAGAGCATCACAAGGGTGCCGGGTGCTTCGGGTGTACTTGAATGCGGAGTATGCTCATATTCAAACCGGATAAAGCATGAAATACTGGGCGTGTCGGAGGAAACGCTTGAAAAATATACGGAATACAGCGCACAGACTGCCTGCGAAATGGCACAGGGAGTTCGCAGCCTGAGCGGCGCTGATATCGGGGTCGCAACGACAGGCATCGCAGGTCCGGGCGGCGGAAGCAAGGAAAGACCTGTGGGACTTGTATATGTGGGGATAAGCACAAAGGACAGGACATTTGCAAAAAAGCTTCTTCTCAGCCGTGGACAGCCTGACGAGAGGGAAAATATCCGCATACTTGCCTGCAAAAATGCGCTGTACCTTGCATGGAGAGAACTTGGATGATGTGTTATATCTTCAGATATGACAGTGAAATGCAGATTCAGAACAGAGGTGTTTTTCGTGGACGGTGCAGTAAGTCTTTGCGGCTCAATAAGAATGGGTGACGGTTTCCGCAGACTGCGAATTACTTTTTTTGCAAGCATAGACAGATAATTAAGAAAATAAGCACAGCAGCGAAAATGAGTCTTTCGCCAGTCAGACGAAAGACCGGGGAACGGGGCAGCGCCCCCGAAAACCATCTTCCGGTTTCATTTTTGGTCAGTGTAGACAGCTGAGAAAGAAAAAATATGCACAGTTGCGAAAAAATTGTTAA
>ONRO01000156.1 GCA_900320235.1 uncultured Eubacteriales bacterium | reverse complement strand
TATGCCTGTATATATTCTTCGTGAGGGAGATAAGGTAATGCAGACGAAAAATAATTATGACCTTCCCTGGGAAAAGGATGACGGGAGCAGCGGCAGCGGTGTTTTCAACGGAGATATAGGAATAATAGAAAAAATAGACAGAGCTGCAAAAACTGCCGAGATACGCTTTGATGATAAAGTTGTTACATACAATTCAGATAATCTTATGAATATAGAGCTTGCATATGCAACAACTGTACATAAGAGTCAGGGTAATGAATTTACTGCTGTTATAATGCCCATGTATTACGGTGCGCCGCAGCTATATTACAGGAATCTTCTGTATACTGCCGTGACAAGAGCGAAGAAATTACTGATAATGGTAGGAAATATTCCGACTCTTAAAAAAATGGTTGAAAATAATAAACGTACAGCCAGGTATTCAGGACTCAGGTCTTTTCTTGAAGGGGGGAGTCCTGAATGATAATTGAAAGTATATGGATACGACGATGTCCGTATTGTCGTAAGAAGATCAGCTTTGATATGACTGAATGTCTTGCATGCAGAGCATCATATCCTTCTACCCCGAGGATAGAGGTAACTCCAAGAGGAGATATCTGTATCGCACCTTTCACCTATGACGGTGTGATAGCAGCTGCTATGAAGGATTATAAATTCAGAGGAGTCAGATTCAATTCAAAAAGCTTTGCGGGTGCAATTGTATCAGCAATGAAAAAAACATATTTTAAAGATATGGATTTTGAAATAATCACAAGTGTTCCTGCAACCAGAAAAAGAAAGAGGCTTCGTGGTTATAATCAGGCTGAACTGATTGCAAGGCGTATCGCTGAATTAACAGGAACACGATATGAAGAACTTCTTACGAGAGATGTTGAAACTGTATATCAGCATTATCTTGGACTGGAAGAACGCAAAAAGCATAGCAAAAATTATTATTCAATAATTGACAAGGAATCTGTCAGAAATAAAAAGATTCTTCTTGTTGATGATATAATGACCTCGGGTACAACACTGTCAAGCTGCAGTGAGGTACTCATGGATGCAGATGCACAGAGAATATTCTGTGCTGTCACAGCAATTACAAAGAAGAGATAATACACAGCGGTAATTCCGCAATTCACATAATCAGATAAATAAATAAGGCTTTTATTGTCTGTTCATTTAAAAAAGACACGGGAAAGAAAGGATAGGGTGATCAGGTATGGATATAGCGATTGATCTCGGAACTTCCAGGACAAGAATTTTTCTTCAGAACAAGGGCAAGGTGGTTGATGAACCATCATTGATAACGATTAACCATGATAATGAAAGCATTGTTGCAGTAGGTGAGGAAGCATATAAAATGCTTGGCCGTACATCAACAAGATACAGTACAATTTATCCTCTCAGCGGTGGAGTTATCTCTGATCTTGGACTTGTCGAAGCAATGATATCAACTCTTTTAAAAAGAGTTGTCAGTGCAAGAATTGGTATGCCAAGAGCAGTAGCGTGTGTGCCCGGAGAGATAACTGAGGTTGAAAAAAGAGCCGTTGTCAATGCAATAAGCTGTGCAGGAATAAGAAGAGTCTGCCTTATTGAAGAACCGGTTGCTGCTGCCATCGGAGCAGGAATTGATATCAGCAGTCCGCATGGTTCATTCGTAGTAGACATTGGCGGCGGAACAACAGATATGGCTGTGATTTCTCTGAGCGGTATAGCTGTGTCACGTTCTGTAAAGCAGGCAGGCAATATCATGGATGAAGAAATAATTAAATATGTCAAAAGAAGATATAATATGCTAATCGGAAAGCGTATGGCTGAGGAAGCAAAAATGGCGATCGGTTGTGTTGTAAAGGGCGCAGTGATCGGCAAATACAGAATAAAGGGAAGAAGTATTGTAACAGGTATGCCTGCGTGGGCAGATATGGATGCGGAGGAAATGATAGAGCCGCTCAGAGAAACAGCGGATGTTATTGTCCGCCATATTCAGGATGTTCTGGAAGAAACTCCGCCGGAGCTTATCGGTGATATTCATTCTGACGGAATAATAATGACCGGAGGCGCGTCGATGATTGCAGGTTTTGATAAGCTTATTTCTGCTGCGACAGATCTTAAGGTCAGAGTTGCAGAAAATCCCTCTGACTGTGTTGTTAATGGATGCGGAGATTCCTTGAAATATATCGATCTTCTCAGAAAGGATACACTCGGAGTAAGTCCGATCACAGACAGATATTAATTTGATAAAACACTTGTATATCTGATAAGATTATTTATTCTGAATTTGTTCAGTAATAACACTTGATTATGAAGTGATATAATACTAATCGGGACAGCTGCTGTAAGAATTCGCGCTGTCCCGTGTATAGTATTGGATAAAATCAAAAGATGTTGTCGCATTGCATTTAATCTGCACTTGTGCGACAACATCTATTTTATTATTCAATATTTTTATTCGATAAGACTGATACTTGTGACATTGGTCATGATACATTGACACCGAAAAGCGGAAGAAGGAGACCTATAAGTGTCGGGATTGCAGAAATAATTGCGAAAGCCAGACTTATATAGCAGATAGTTTTTGCTGGGCCAAAAGAAGGAGGCTGAACTCCGGCTTGAACAGCTTTTTTGGTTTCGGTCTTGCATAATACAAGCCCTACTACTGAAAGAGTTATGCTGATAGGAAAGAACATTGTAAAGAAAAAAGACAGTATACCGAGTACCAAAGGTAAAGTAGTCTTATTTTGTGCGTTTTTTATTCCTGCTGCATTTTGAAAACCGGGAAAACCTTTATTGCTGAAGTTAATATTCTGATTGAACTGACTGCCCTTTGAAGGTTCATATATATTGACAGTAGTCTGCCAGTTGTTATTACCAAGTTCGGGGCCGGGGATCATTTCGGGATAAGGATAATTTCCCTGCACAGGCTGTTGATAGTCGTTCTGAGAAAAGTTCTGAACCGGAGGCTGCTGCTGGATCTGCGGCTGAGAGAATTCCTGAAATGTCTGCTGCATCTGCGGAACCGGAATTGACTGTACAGGAGATCGTGATTGATCTGGTAAAGATACTGATGAAAGATCAGTATAATTATTGCCGATAGAAGAAATATCACTTCCGTAATCATTATAGTCGTATGTGAAATCATCATCAGTTCCGAAGTCATTATCATTATTGAAGTTTTTGTTATCAGAGTCAGAAGTAAATGAACGACCGGAAGGATAGGATGATTCCGGAAAGATTTCATCGAAAGACATATCAGTAATATTTTTTTTCATTATTTGACCCTCCTTTGATAAATGCATGAGTATTGGTTAATGATAATAATCAATATGATAAAACACCGGCATTCAGAAACAAATGCCGGTGCAGAATCACGTAGCTTCACCGCCGCCCCAGTTGTAGTCATCGTAATAACCATAGTTGCCGTAATCATTGTAATCATTCAGGGAATCAGCGGCTCCGTTGATAAACGAGATTAAGCTGATTGCAATTACGACAGTAACAAGCAGACTGAGTACAAGCCCGATAATTGAGCAAACAATGCCGGGGATAACAAGGTTTCCCTGAACCTTTCCGGGTTTGTTTGATTCGGACTTTGACTTAACGGAAAGAATAAGTCCGATTATCGAACATATCAGACCAATAAAGGGCATTTCACAGATAATAATAGAGGTAAGTCCAAGAATAAAACCTGGAGTATTGTTGACAGGAATCATTATCGGCATTCCGAACTGCATATTGTTTACATAGCCGTTATTCTGATAAGGCTGCTGAAAAGAAGGATATGGTGAAGAAGAGCCGTTATATGTATTCTGATTATAAGGATTATAGTTGTATGGAGAATTCTGAGCATTCTGAGGATAGGATTGATAAGGCTGCTGAGAACCCTGAGAGTAGTTTACACCGTTTACCTGATTGTTATTATAGTTTGATGAATAGGGGGTGTTTTCGTAGCTGTTAACATTTCCCTGATTGCTGCCATAAGTCTGTTCAAGACCCTGAAAGTCTCCCGCATTATCAGAACCAAAAATATTATTCGGATCGCTATTCATATCAATTTCACTCCAAAAATAAAAATAATAAAATAACATACAAATCCATTTCGACAATTTAATAATATCACAATTTATCCTGACCTGTCAACTGTTTCCCACTGTCACCGG
>ONRO01000158.1 GCA_900320235.1 uncultured Eubacteriales bacterium | reverse complement strand
TGTCACGACAATGTCTTTTCTGTTTTTATTAGTATTTGAATAATGAGAAAAAAGACTTTTCTGCAATCATCTGTATTAATCAGATACTATCCTTTGCAGAATTCTTGATTTCATTAATCAGGTCCGGTCTTTATATTGCTGATTCTATCATATCCATATAAATATCCGGAAGATTTGCACCCTCAACATCAGACACCGGAACTCCATCTGAAAACAATATCACATATGGAACAGATTCAACTGAATAACGAAAAGCAATATCGGGTGATTGTTCAATATCTACTGATAAAAAAACTACACTTTCGTTATACTTTTCAGCCACTTCTTCAATTATACATTCAAAACCACGACAATTATTATCCATATGATCATAAAACAAAACAAATACAACCGGTGCAGAAATCCGTTCGTCAAAATCATATGAATCTACTTTGATAAAATACTCTTCTTCCATAGTCCGTACCTTCCCATGCTTTTTGATATTTCAGCGTAAAATTATACTGTCATTTTATCAGAATAACTATTTTACAAAAATGTAATCAAGTCATTTTACGATATTTTTCGCACATCTTCCGCTGTAAGATATATACATAAGCTGACCGGTAATGATCATCTGTTTTCAAGTTTTGTTCTGAGCGTTACTGCTGCACTTCCAACGAAAGGAAGCAGCGTTTGCTCATATCTTGCAGCATGATATATTCCGAGAGCCATCAGCATTATATAAACTATACTTATGGCAATTGTCAGCAACAGAATGATTATCATTCTTAGCTCGGGCGCAAAAAACAAAGCAAGGTAAAGAAGAAAATCACCAAAATATGCAAGTGTGAAAAAACTAAAGAGCACACCGCCCTGAAATGTATGAAACCTAAGATCAGGGTTGTTCCTCTCGACAGCAAAGTGTCCTATTACAAATAGAATACCTATATATGAAATACAAGACAAAAACCTTATGTTACTGTTATTTTCCTGCATAACAAACTCCTTTCTGTTATAAAGACTTACCCGGTCCCTATATCAGTATATAATAACATATACCCTATTTTATACTATCCAATCAAGAATTTCAAGTAATTTAATTTATCATTATTTATGTATCAAGATGACAAATCAGAGCTGATTGATTCTGATTTTTATGACTGATATATGTTTTCGTGTCAGCTGTAAAGCTCATTTACGAACAAATGATAAGTGTGGCTCAGGTATAACATGTCGCAAACAGGAAAAGGATTGTAATATTATTGAATATCTTTTCATATAAATGTTGAGAAAAGCTATAAGAGGCATAGCCTCGGGAAAGGAATGAAGCAAAATGACAGGATTTTATCCTGAAGGTAAACTTATCAGTACAACAGAAAACCTTAACGCAATGCAGTCCTTCGCTTCTCTGAACGATGCATTTCACGAAGGAAGAATTCTTGAAGCAAAAGCCATAGTATGCGATTGCGCTCACAATCTTATTGTTGATCTTGGAGTAATGAAAGGTATTATTCCGCGTGAGGAGGGTGCTATCGGCATAAGAGAAGGCAGGGTCAGAGATATTGCTGTTATCTCTCGTGTAAACAGACCTGTATGCTTCGTTATTACGGATTTTCGGAAAAATGACGCTGGCAGAACCGTTGCAATTCTTTCCAGAAGACTTGCTCAGGAAAAATGTATGGAACAATATATCAGTTCTCTTATTCCAGGAGATGTTATTGACGCTAAAATCACACATCTTGATTCATTCGGAGCATTTGCAGATATCGGCTGCGGTATTGTTTCGCTTATTCCTATTGATTCAATTTCAGTTTCAAGAATAGACCATCCGAGAGAAAGATTTTCTGTTGGAATGGAGATAAAAGCTGTAGTCAGAACTATTGAAGGCGGTCGTATCAGTCTGTCTCACAAAGAACTTCTTGGAACATGGGAAGAAAACGCTTCAAAATTCTGTATTGGTGAAACAGTTGCCGGTATTATCAGATCAGTTGAGGATTATGGTGCATTTGTCGAACTAGCTCCAAATCTTGCAGGACTTGCAGAAATGAAGGATAATATTTTTGCCGGTCAGCAGGCGAGTGTATATATCAAGAACATTATCCCATCGAGAATGAAAATCAAACTGATAATTATTGATACTTTCGACTATAATTATAATCCTGATCCTCCTGAATATTTTTATACAGGAACCCATATGGATCATTTTCAGTATTCTCCGATCAATTCTGAAAAGATAATAGAAACTGATTTTCTTTCATCCGTTTGTGAAAACAGTATGCTTCTCCAGAAATGTCTGTAAAAAATGAAAAAAATACTGACGATATTATTGCTTACTATGATTGTGTCTTCGGGTACAGTATTTTTTCTTACAGGTGCTGTTACTCCTGAGAAAGACTTTATCAGATATGCAGAATTCAATGCACCGTATGAAGTATTGAAAAAGGCTATGGATATCGACATAAATAGTTATGGAACAAGCAATCATATGAAAATGGCAGATACTGTGGCCTATCTTGCATCCTTATATTACAATGATTTCAGTAAATATTCTGAGAAGGATCTTGATGATCTTATCAGTAAAATTAATTCGGGCAGTAAGCTTGAGGCATTAACATCCGGTCTGAATAAATTCAAATACTACCAAAGTGTATATTCAGCTGCTCTCGGAGGACTCGTCGGAGAATATGAAGAAAAAGACAGTAACGGCAAAAAATATAATAAATACGGCATAAAAGCTTATTCACCTATACCATCCGGATTTGCTTTTTCAGATTATGATGATTTCGGCGCATCTCGCTCGTATGGCTATAAAAGAAAACATCTCGGACATGATATGCTTTGCGAAGTAGGAACTCCTATAATTTGTATTGAAGAGGGCACTGTTGAATGTATTGGCTGGAATCAGTATGGCGGTTGGAGAATAGGGATAAGGAGTAAAGACAGAAAAAGATATTATTATTATGCACATCTGAGAAAAAACCGTCCTTATCATGCTGATATCTACGCCGGTAAGGAAGTATGTGCCGGAGATGTGATCGGTTACGCCGGAAGAACCGGATACAGTACTCAGGAAAACGTAAATAATATTGAGATACCTCATCTCCACTGGGGTCTTGAACTTGTTTTTGACGAGAGTCAGAAGGAATCTGATAATGAAATATGGATTGATATTTATGCAATAACAAAACTGCTTTCTGAACGAAAAGCAGAAGTCAGAAGAAATGCTGAAAGCAAGGAATTCTATACTGTCCAATAGCATAAAAATAACGGCTGTCCGGAATTATTCCTGACTGCCGTTATTTTTCGTTATTTTATTATGATGCTGATGATGATTCTGTTTTTTCTTTTATTTCCTTATAGTTCTCGGGTACTTCAAGTATCTCCGGAACAGGAATAGTGTTTAAAACATTTCTGAATTCAAATGTTGTTTTACCTATTTCAGTAGTAACTATTTCTGCAACCGGTTTATCTGAGGAGTCAAAATAATAGATTATCTCTGCGTCTTTTACTGAATCAAGTTGAGATTCGACTTTATATTTTTCGTATTTGACTTCCTTTTCTTTATAGGTTGTCTTACCACTGTCGATAAGAGTACAGTTATTTATTATTCCAAGGCAAATATTCACAGTAAATTGCTCACCATAATTCTCTGCAAGACCATTATATGGTTCGCAGGTATATGTCTTGTCTGAATGATTGATAGTATATATCTTATAATCCTTTACAACTGTGCATTTTGAGCCGTTATCTGAAAACATATTAAGTCCGGCAACATTCTTTTCAAAATCAACTGCAATAATATAATCATAGACAACCTTCTTCTGAGTTGAATCATTTTCAGATTTATCATTGCTGTTTTCTGTTTTTTCTGAAACAGATCCAAGCTTATTTGAGTCATATTCCTGAGTCATAAGAACATCAATGTAATACCGGTCGCCCATCCAGAGTTCTCCGAAACTTTTCATAACAAGATTTGTCTGGGATGATGATTCATTTTTTGATGTAATGCTTTCAGTTTTTTCATTGTCAGATTTTTGCTCTGACTGTTCAGACTGGTCTGTTTTTTCGGCCTGTGATTCAGCCGATGTTGTCTGAGATGATGTTGCTTCAGCGGATTTTTCTTCATTTTTATTATTATCCGAATTATTGCAGCCAGGCACAACCAAGAGCAATGATAATATTAATAATACAATAAAATTTTTTCGCATTATTTATTCCTCCTGAAAAAGAATTAAACATAAATAAAATTAAATCAAATTAACAAATTAATTATTATATAAATTATATCATACCTTTCCAATTAAGTCAATTATAACTCAACCACCGG
>ONRO01000159.1 GCA_900320235.1 uncultured Eubacteriales bacterium | reverse complement strand
TGAACTGACCTACTGCATAGTGGCCTGCCTTTGCCTTTTTAAGCATTTCTGCTGCATTTACCAATGCCATTGTAATCACGCTCCAAATTTTTTAATGCCGGACACAAAAATGCATCCTATATCTATTATTATACATTATTCGCACATAAAGTTAAAGAGTTATTTTTAATTTTTTTGAAATTTTTTACAAAACTTCATAGCATTGTTGCTTCTGATTCAGGTTTTTTCCGGCATTATTCATTTTCTATTTTGCACCATCAGATTGAACTTGTGCCCTCTATGATCGAAAGCTTGTCAAACTCACCGGTAGTTTTTGCAATGTCAACAACCTGCGGATTTTCAAGCTGAATGCTTGCACTTACTTTTTCTCCGGAGCTGACCTTATCCTTACCATCCGGAAGGACGATCTTACCATGATAATCCGATGTACCGAAATTGAAGGTATAATCACCGCTCCCGAATTCATAATCCCTGCCGCCCTGTGCAGCTGTCAGGAATGTGATATCTTCTGTAAATGTCTGTACAGGCTGGTAGCCGTTTGACTTGATGATAATTGAACCGTTCTCAAAATCTTTTCTTTCATATTTGTCTATTTCAAAAATAATTCCGACTTTATCTCCCTTGACTGCTTTATCTACATCCTTGCGTGATATTTCAACACCGAGAACCTCAGCCTCTTTCATTTCTCCTGTAGGAGAGATAACCTGAATCTGATTGCCTTTACTGATTTTTCCCGAAGTAATTGTTCCTGATGCAACCACTGCCCTGCCTGTAATAGTAAAGCATTCCTCAACAGCCATCATAAAAGGATCATCCTCACTGAAAGCAGGCTCTCCGATATTCACTGATGCTGTCTGAGCAGAACCATCTGACTGTACTGTGGCTGCTGACTCTGTACCTGTTTCAATCACAGACGTTACTGAGGCCGTGCTTTCTGAGTTTGAAGTGTCAGCAGTAGAAGTTGTTGTTTCATTTTTTCCGCATCCCGGAAGAATCGCAGCAGACATTACCAAAGCAGCGGTCAGAACAATAATGCGAATACTTTTATTTTTCATTTTGTTTTCCTTCATATCAGATGAACTCATTAACTTTAATTCTTTGCGAAATCTTGCTGTTCATCTTATTATAAAGCACCTGATTTCAGAACGAATGATATCATATTGTTTTATTTTTGTTAATCTTATATCTTATTTTTTTCATATTTCACCATATTACCTCTATGTTTATATAAAACAATTGGCAATCTTTGATCAATCATCAGAAACTTACCGTCAGACTCTCTTTTAATACTCTACACTCTTCAGAAGGAATTATTCAGAAAATACAGAGGCAGCCGCAGTAATAATAACTGCGGCTGCCAGGGGTTATATCGGGAAAGATTTGTTATAAACGGAGATACTTTATGATTTAGCACTGAATTTAATCGGGTCAGTTGTAATTGTATTCATATAATCTTCATCAAACATGATATTGAATTTTACTTCAATATCATCAATTGATTTGATATTATTATCCTCAAGGTCAGATGATAATAAATCAATTGAATCAATTGCATATTTGTTATTATATACAGTTGATGAGAATAATCCTGAAACCATAAATCCGTTCACTGAAATGTCATCACAACTGATCCGGGCAATTTTTCCTGATTTGTTCTCAACGTAAAGTAAAACTGACTTACCCCAGAAACTGTTTTCATCAACATATTTACCGACGATCCTTATTCCGTCCTTATTATAAAGCTCATGTCCGCTGTCATCAGGTTTAGCATCCATTTTATCAAAATCTGATGTTTTTATTACGACAGGATCGATTTTAATCTCGTTTGAATAATCGTCTTTTTCATACATATGGAAGTATATTTCGATCTGACCGATATTTTCTATTCCTCCAGCTTCAAGATCGCTTGATAACAAATACATCTTTTCATTTGATTTTTTTCCGGCTGCAACGTCTGATACAAAAAGATCGGAGATCATACAGTTATTGACTATCAGTGCGGTACATCCGACTGTATAATCCTTTTTCGAATTGTTTTCTACAAGCAGCTGTATATAATCTCCGCCGATCATTTCGCTGTCAAGCTTAACGGCTGTAACCTTGACTCCCTCTTTTTCAAAGCATACCTGTTCTTTTATTGTTGGCAGCTCACCTTTTGTATCTTCTTTCTTTTCATCCTTGCCTTCTTCTTTTCCTTCGCTGCTTTGTTCTTTTTCATCTTTTGAATCTGATTTTTCGCTCTGGCTTGATCCGGTAATACTTTTTTTGGTATCTGAATCTGATAAGTCAGAGCATCCTGCCGCAGCACTCACAAGGAGAGTAGCTGCAATTATCATTGTTATTATTCTTTTTGTTTTCATTTGCAATTCATCTCTTCTCATATATTTTTTAAAGTTATCTACTGAATAACAGATTGCCTCCGTTCTCATAGCAGAGCAATGAGAAATCTGTGGAGCTTTCCGCTCATCACGGTACAGTTTTGTTATCTCAGCCTTTCATTTTGTTTATCAGGACAAACCGTCCAGTAAACTTGCCATTGAATCTGATATATCATTCATCGCCTCCTCAACTGCCTGTGAGGTTTCTGCAACAGCCTGTGATATCTCGGGGACCTCTGTAAGCTTTTTCAGTATTCTTTCATGCACCTGTGTAAAATATGCTTTCTCTGCACTGTTTGCCAGATTGCCTTCCCACGCTTCAAGCTTTTCCATACAATCATTGTATTTTGTCATGTAATCAGCATATTCCTTTATCAGTTCTGCCGTACCCGGCGACTCTGAATATCTGATCATAAAATCTACATAATCATTGAAAAATGCTTCATAACTGTCCAATGCTTCTTTAAAGCTTTTTCTCATCCCGTCGATCATTTCTTCACCGGATGATTCCGGCTTGATTTTACTTTCCTCAGACCTGCTTTCTTCCTCACTGCTTTCTGCTATTATGCTTTTCTCCGGTTCAGATATTTCTGACTCAATTTCTTCTGAAGCTTCCTTGCTGGCTACTGAATCAGATTCATATTCATCTTCCCCTGTCTTCGTTTCACTTGCGGATGATTCTTGCTGTGAAGCTGCAGTTGTCAATGAACTTTCTGAAACCTGATCTACCGTTTGTTGCTGTTTTTTTGAATCAGAGCAGCCTCCAATAATTGCTGCTGAAAGCAGAGTTCCAAAAACTATCACCATAATCTTCTGTGGTCTTCTTTTTTCATCAATAAATCATCTTCTTTCTGTTTAATTTTTGTATAGCCATTATTTCCGGAGATTATTTTTTCACAGTGAATGGATTTAATGTTATTTTTTGGTATCTCCTTTAAATACAGTATATAACACTATCAAAGTGATTTGTTATGCTGCCAGCATAACAAATTCAATTTTTTTTATGGTATGATTTACTTGATTAAGAAAATATTATGTATTTTAGTTTTTTTGCTCAGCAAGAATATATAAAAAACAGCAGCGGGTTTTCCTGCCGCTATATGTATTGATGTTTATTTGTATCATGGATTAAGCTGGTTCCCGACAATGCCCATAAATATTATTCCGATAAAAACCGATAACACCCCGGTTGCATAAAAGA
Organism: uncultured Eubacteriales bacterium; assembly: GCA_900320235.1. Lineage (GTDB taxonomy): Bacteria > Bacillota > Clostridia > Oscillospirales > Acutalibacteraceae > UBA1213. Next base: position 1,513 of record ONRO01000159.1, on the reverse strand, counting down.
AAGCCCTCTTTCCTTTCTGAGACGTTTCCTTAAATACCGGCAGCAGATTCCATATATCAATAACATTATGAAAGCAGAATGTCGGAAATATAAATGTAAAGATAAGCATAAATGTATTCGAGATATAATTTATCAGGCCCGGTTTTATGCTGATGTATGTTTTGACTATTATAAATAATAAAATCGCATACCATATCATTGCCGGTATGATAAAATATATCTTCCCTGTACGGATTCCCGGAATATTCGCGATTATTCTGTCAACAATTGAAGCTGGTTCTGATCTTTCAGTTCTATTTTTCCTGAAAGAAATATTATTATCAATATCCCGCATCAATTCACAAATATCTGAATATCTGTTCCTTGCATCGATCTGTATACACTTTCTGATTATTTTTCCGGCACTTCCTCCGGCAATTTGCTCTGAGGGATGCTTTCCGCATATAAGTACATTCAGCAATACACCTATGGAATAAATATCAGACCGGTTGTCGCTTTGAGAAAAACCATACTGTTCAGGAGATGCATAGCCCGGTGTTCCGACATTTATTGTATCTTTAATCTGATTCTTTTTATATAGCCTTGCAATACCGTAATCGATTATCTTTACATATCCGTCTGTTGTAATGATGATATTATTCGGATTGATATCCCTGTGAACGATATTCTTCCTATGAAGTGCGCTCAGTCCGCTGCATATATCATAAACTATCTGCGCTGCATCTGATTCGGAATATGTTTTTCCGCCCTCTATAATATCATTAAGACAGTCACCCGATATATATTCTCTGACAACACGCATTTCATTTCCGTTTGGAATTATAAAATCAATCTTTGCAAGATTCGGATGATCTATTCCGGATATTATCTCATAATAACTCATATCCTCAGGCAAAATGCTTTTGGTTATGTACAGCTTCTTTTTTGGTTCATATATACACAGGTCTACTGACTCTGAAAAACTTGTCAGTATTTTCAGATTCTGAAAAATAAAAATCTGAGCAGGAGTAAGCTGCATAAATTTTCACCTCACTGTTCATAATGGCTTTTCTGTGAATTAAAAATTTAAACTTATGAAAGGAATATCAAAACATGAAAAAATCCTCAACCGATCTTATGAAGGAAATGAAAAGCATAAAAGATTACGAAAGCTATCGTAAAGCAAATGCAGACAGCTTTTCATATATGAAACTTGACCGGGCTTTAATGGCAAAAATAGAAGAAAAAAAGCTGACAAAAAGTTCTGTCATCAGACGAGCCGGTATTTCACAAAGCTACGGATATCAGATACTTGACGGAAAAAGATCAAATCCTGATATCGACAAAGTTCTGCTTATATGTATTGGCATCGGACTTAATCTTGAAGAAACTCAGGATCTTCTGAAAGTGACCGGATATCCAATGCTTCGTGCAAGTAATGAAAGAGAGCATTTTATTATTTTTGCAATTACTCATAAAATGTCAATAATTGATATCAACCTTGAACTTCAGAAACTCAATTTAAAAATACTTG
>ONRO01000337.1 GCA_900320235.1 uncultured Eubacteriales bacterium | reverse complement strand
ATCTCAAGAACATCCTCCATATCAACAAAGGACATTTCAAGGTCGATCTGAGTAAATTCCGGCTGTCTGTCTGCACGGAGATCCTCGTCACGGAAGCAGCGTGCGATCTGCATATATCTGTCAAAGCCTGCTACCATGCACAGCTGCTTGTACATCTGCGGTGACTGAGGCAGTGCATAGAATGAACCCTTGTGTATTCTTGAGGGAACGAGAAAATCTCTTGCGCCTTCCGGAGTTGATTTTATGAGCATTGGTGTTTCAAGCTCAATAAAGCCGTTTTCATCGAAATAATCTCTTGTTGATTTAGCGACCTTGTGACGCAGGATAAGGTTTTTCTGAAGCTGAGGTCTTCTGAGATCAAGATAACGGTATTTAAGTCTTGTAAGCTCTGCTGTCTTGCAGTCATCGACGATCTCAAAAGGCGGAGTTTCAGATTCGCCGAGAATACGAAGCTCAGTAACTTCAATTTCAATATCGCCTGTTGGTATATCCTTGTTTTTGCTGCTGCGTTCCCTGACCTTGCCGACAGCGGCGAGGACGAATTCAGAGCGGACAGCGAATGCCTTTTCAAAAACAGCCTTGTCTGTATTGTCATCAAAGGCGAGCTGAACAACTCCGGTTCTGTCACGAAGGTCTATAAATATAAGCTGACCGAGATCACGCTGACGCTGTGTCCATCCGCAGACAGTAACTGTCTGACCGATATTTTCGGCACGAAGCTCGCCGCAGTAGCAGCTTCTTTTAAGTCCTGTTAAAAATTCTGCCATTTTACATTACTCCTGTTAAAAAAATATAATAAGCCGGACGCAGGCTGAAAGATAAAAATTGCAGCCGGCTGAGTTGACTGATGGTGCAAAAGCAAAATTAATCCTGAATATTCAGACCAAGCTTTTCCATAAATGTATCGTTTGCACCGTTAACATATATAGCGAAGAATCTGTCATAGAAATTCTCATCAAGCGGAACTTCTTTTTCTGTGCCTGAAAGCATGTTTTTGAGCTTGGCTTTACCGCTGTCTATCTCGTCATCACCGAGAACCATGCTGAATTTAGCTTTGATCTTGTTTGCATATTTCATCTGCGGCATAAGCTTTCTTCCGATAATATCACATTCAGCAATCAGAGAAGCGTTTCTTATGCCCTCAGTAAGCTCAAAAGCTTTGAGCTTGCCTTTTTCGCTGATTCCTGCAATATAAATATCACATTCAGGCGGCTGTTCAAGCGCAATACCCTGCTTTTCAAGAAGAATAAGCAGACGTTCAATACCCATTCCGAAGCCGAGTGAAGGAGTATGCTGACCGCCGAGTTCCTCGATAAGACCGTCATAACGTCCGCCTCCGCAGACTGTACCCACCTCAGGAGCAACAAATTCAAATACAGTTTTTGTATAATAATCAAGACCTCTTACGATATTCGGATTAACGGTGTATTCGATATTTACAGCATCAAGACAGTTTTTTACACCCTCGAAATGATTTTTACAGTCATCGCAGATATAGTCAAGAACTGTGGGAGCAGATTTTGCTATTTCAGCACACTTCTTTTCTTTGCAGTCAAGAATTCTCATAGGATTTCTTTCAAGCCTTGAATGACAGGTTTCGCAAAGTTCATCCTTGTGTGCGCCGAAATATTCTTTGAGAGCATCATGATATTTAGGTCTGCAATCGGGACAGCCGATAGAATTAATTTCGAGGCTGATATTTTTGACATCGAGTCTGTCGAAGATAGAATTAGCAGCGCAGATAACTTCAGCATCAGCAAATGGGGAAGCAGCGCCATAGGTTTCCATTCCGAACTGATGGAATTCTCTTTGTCTGCCGAAATTCTTTTTCTCATAGCGGTAGCAGGCAGTGATGTAGTAAGTTTTTATCGGATAGCCGGCAGCGAAAAGCTTGTGTTCAAGCATAGCTCTTGCAGCACCGGCAGTACCCTCGGGCTTGAGAGAGAGGTTGTCACCGCCTTTAGTAGTGAAGCTGTACATTTCCTTCTGAACAATATCAGTAGTATCGCCGACAGAGCGGTTAAAAAGTTCAGTATGTTCGAATACAGGTGTACGGATTTCCTTGAAGCCATAGGACTGAGCCTGACCTCTCATAATATCCTCGACAAATTGCCATTTATAGCTGTCGGCAGGGAGAATATCCTCTGCTCCGTAAACTTTTTGTGTAATAAGATCCATATTCATCTTCCTTTCAGATTAAAATAAGTATTCATAAATATACTAATACTATTATATTATACATTATAAAAAAAAAAAATCAACCCTGTGCCCGGCATGCCGGCAGCGGCAGCATGACGGCAGCGTGACGCTGCACCCTTGATTCACGTCTTTGATAACCTTAAAAGATTTACTCCGGCACCGCCCGGCTTTTTTGAGCCTGAACTGCT
>ONRO01000162.1 GCA_900320235.1 uncultured Eubacteriales bacterium | reverse complement strand
TGCCGATAGCGCGTCAAGGGTGCAGCGTCACGCTGCCGATAGCGCGTCAAGGGTGCAGCGTCACGCTGCCGGCACGCCGGTTGTTATTATGCGAAAAATGTAATATAATAAAGGTCAGAAGATCTCTGTAACTTTTTTTGAATACGGAGATCATTATTTTGAAAGCAAAGGACGGTGAAAGTATGCTTGCTTTCTGCATGATGCTTGATACACCTGAGGACAGACAAAGCTTTGAGGAAATATATAACAATAACAAGGATATTATGTTTGCACATGCTTACAGTATTCTGAAGGATACTGCTTCGGCTGAGGATGCTGTTTCTGACAGCTTTGTTTCTCTTGCAAGAAATTTTTCAAAAACATATGAAATGGACGAAAAACGCATACGAAGCTATCTCGTGATAATCGCAAGAAACGCTTCATACAAAATATACAACAAACGCAAGCGTGAAATAAGCTCTGATGAAATTTTTTCTGATGACAATGCTCCCGCTGACAAGGATTTTACTCTGAATACTGAAAACAACGAGCTTTATCAGAAGCTTTTTGAAATGATCAAAAAACTTGATCCTAAATACGGTGATCTTATTATGCTTAAATATTACTGCAATATGAAAGAAAAGGATATTGCATCCTCTCTCGGTCTGAGCCTTGAAAATGTCAAGGTCAGACTGTACAGGGCAAGATCTTTACTTAAAAAAATGCTGAAAGAAGGTGGATATTGTGACTGACCGTGAATTCGATGAGATACTCAGAAACAGTGTAGAAAAATACGGAAACTCTTATTTTGATGATGATTTCAGCAAACACAGATTTTCTAATAAATTTGAGAAAAAAATGAATGCACTTATCAAACGCAGAAAATCCAATATCAGAATTATCAGCATTATCTCCTCTGCAGCCGCTGTTATCGTTATCTGCGCTACTGCCGGAATTATCGCTATGAATAATTTCCGGAATGTCCCTACTGAAAATATGGATATTACTGCTCCTGTCTCTTCCTCAGCAGCAAAAAGCTCAACAACAGAAAGCTCAGCCCCCGACTCTGCTCAGAATAAAAACAGCACTTCACTTTCTCAGGATAACAATAAATCCATTTTCCCGGAAACAAAAAGCAATGATATTGAAAATGCCGCAGGAAAGTATTCTGACAGTTTTGAAGATGATAATATTGCTAATGAGGATATCATTCAGAATGAAGCAGCACCTGAACTTAATACAAGCTCTTCCTCAGTTTACAGCACTACCGTTCTGCACAAGGGTGAAAATATCACAATCAGTCCCGAAACATCCGGAAAAATTGCCGGACTAATCAGCAATCTTATTTCAGATGGCAGCATTGTGACAGATGAACAGGCTTCTATTATTTCTACTGATCTTGCAGACTATGTAATCAGCGTAAACAGTAATTCTACAAAGCCTGTCTGCTATGACGAAAACGGAAATGGGATATTTTCCCTCACTCTTTATCTCTCTGGAAACAAAGGAAATGTCATCTTCCACAATACGAACAAAGTATACAGCTTTACTGCAGATAATGCACGATCCTGTCTTTCTGAACTTGAAAGCCTGATTCCATAATAAGACTGCCGTATGCAAATGCGGCAGTTATTACTTCTTTTATTGTCAACTAATTATTTTTAAAAAGTGGTTGACAATAGGTTGACAATGGTTTATAATGATAAAGTAATAAAAAAAGGATGTGTTATGAATGGATTCTGCAACAAAAGGAAATAATGAAAACAACCGCTCAAAATCGCACAGGCTGCTTATGGATTCAATCTATATTGCAATGTTTGCAGCTGTTATTGCTGTATGCTCTCAGATTCAGCTTCCGATAGGTCCTGTGCCGTTTACGCTTCAGACACTCGGCATCTTTACTGCTGCCGGTATGCTCGGCGCAAAAAGAAGCGTACTCAGTACATTTATCTATATTCTTATAGGTGCTGTCGGTATTCCGGTATTTGCCGGCTTCAGCGGAGGATTCGGATGTATCACGGGTCCGACAGGCGGTTACATCATCGGCTTTCTTCTTACTGCTCTTGCAACAGGTCTTATGACAAGTCTTGCAGGAAGAAAGGTATGGTCGCTTATTGTCGGCATGGTGTCAGGTCTTATACTTTGCTATGTTTTTGGTACAGCGTGGTTTATTTTTGTATGCAATCAGAACGGAACTGCTATGGACATCGCAACTGCTCTAAGTTACTGTGTTATCCCCTTCCTGATTCCTGACGCTGCGAAAATAGCTGTTGCTGTTATTCTTGTCAATCGTCTTGACAAGATTGTAAAGCTTTGAGTAGTAAAAAAATGCACAGACTGCGACCTCATCACAGTCTGTGCATTCAGTTTTTTATCGGAAACGGTTACAGTGAAAAGTTTATTGATTCAATGAGATCACTTATTCACGAACTTGAAAACGAAGATAATGAAGTAATTATCTCCGGGGGCTGCGACAGCATATGCTCATTCTGTCCGAATAAAACAGGCGGCAGATGCCTGAATGAAGATAAGGTCGCTATGATTGACAAAAGATGCATTTCAGCTCTTG
>ONRO01000303.1 GCA_900320235.1 uncultured Eubacteriales bacterium | reverse complement strand
GGCAGCGTGACGCGCCAGAAGGAAGTACTCTTGGGGTTGTCTTGCACCCTTGATTCACGTCTTTAATAGCCTGAAAAAGTTTTATTCCGTTACCGCCCGTTTTTTAAGCCTGAACTGCTGATATTTTTTCTGCAATAAAGGTTGCGGAATTATTTTACTAACTAACTACCATCGACACGTTAGAGCACGGAAATCAATTTTAAAAAATTCACAACCTGTTATGTCATTCTGAGGATCAGAGCGACGAAGAATTTTTCTGATATTGCTGATTTTGTGAAAAAGATCCTTCACTTATGCTCAGAATGACAGGGTGTTTAAATTTCTTATTAAGAAAGTTGAATTCCATGGGGTTAGAGGGAATTGGATTTACATTTTGATGAAAATATGTTATTATATTAGAAATGAGGTGTTAGAATGAATAAAATGCATTGTATTAAGGTCTGTCCATCAAGCCTGAACGGGACAATTTCCGTTCCGCCGTCAAAAAGTGCAGCTCACAGGGCAATAATCTGTGCTGCGCTGTCAGACGGTGTCAGTGTTTTGCAGCCGATAGATCTTTCAAATGATATTACTGCTACAATTGAATGTATGAAACGATTAGGAGCAGGTTTTAAACTTGAGGGAAAAATTCTTACGGTTGACGGCAGAGGTGTTTTCTCGGCTGACAGTACAGAGCTTGACTGCTCGGAAAGCGGCTCAACGCTCAGATTCATTATTCCTGTTGCAGCTGCCGGTGGAGTAAAGTCTGTTTTTACAGGACACGGAAAGCTGCCCGAAAGACCGATAGGTGTATATACGGATTGCCTGCCGGAACATGGTGTTGACTGTGTTACAGAGGGTGGTCTTCCGCTTGAGATATCAGGAAAGCTTCAGAGCGGAATATTTGAGATCCCGGGTGATATCAGTTCCCAGTTCATCACAGGGCTTCTGCTTGCTCTTCCGCTTGTTGAGGGCGACAGTGAGATCAGACTGACAAGTCCTCTTCAGTCTGTCGGATATATCAATATGACAATGCAGATAATGGAACAGTTCGGTGTGAAGACTGAAAGAACTGAAAAAGGCTGGTTTATCCGAGGCGGTCAGAAATACATCGCCGGAAATCATATTGTTGAGGGTGACTGGTCCCAGGCGGCATTTTATATGACAGCAGCTGCGCTTGGCAGCAGTATAACGATAGATAATCTTGATATGAACAGTACTCAGGGCGATAAAGCCTGTGTTGAGGTATACAGAAGGCTCGGAGCTGATATCCGCTGCGAGAACGGCATGGTTGTAATGAATACCGGAAAACTGCATGGTATTGAGCTTGATGCATCTGATATTCCCGATATGGTTCCTGCATTCAGTATAGCCGCTGCTCTTGCGGAGGGCAGAACTGTGATCAGGGGTGCACAAAGACTGAGAATAAAGGAATGTGACCGTCTTGCGGCTATGAGGGACGGACTTTCAAGACTTGGCGTAAAGGTAGAGGAAACAGAAGACGGATTGATAATAAACGGAACTGAAAGATTCAGCGGAGGTTTTGTTGAAGGCTATAATGATCACAGGATAGTGATGTCATTTGCCGTTGCAGCATGTGCATCTGAATCTGGAATAACAATTTCTGATATGGAAAGTATAAATAAATCATATCCGTCTTTTTTTGAGGATTATAAAAGATTAGGAGGAAAAACAGATGTCATCATGGGGTAATGCAGTAAAGATATCCGTATTCGGTGAAAGCCACGGAAAGGGGATCGGAGTTGTTATCGATGGTCTTCCCGCAGGTGTTTTGCTTGATATGGATAAGATATATATGCAGATGTCAAGAAGGGCACCGGGGAAAGATAAGACTGCGACTCCGAGACTTGAAAAGGATATTCCTGATATTCTGTCCGGAGTCCTTGATAATGTAACGACCGGAGCACCTCTTTGTGCCGTTATCAGCAATACCAATACCCGTTCCGGAGATTACGGAAATATAATGTCATGTCCCAGACCCGGACATGCAGATTTCACTGGAAATATACGCTATAACGGTTTTAATGATATAAGCGGCGGCGGCCATTTTTCAGGAAGACTTACTGCACCAATAGTATTTGCAGGAGCTGTATGCCGTCAGATACTTGAGAAAAAGGGAATAAGGATAGCAGCACATATCGCATCGATCGGAAATGTCAATGACAGCCGTTTTGATCCTGTGAATATTCCGGATGAACTTTGCGACAGGCTGAATGCAAGTACCTTTGCTCTGATTGATGAGTCAAAGGAAACTGAAATGAGAGAGCTTGTCGGGCAGTGCCGCATGAGTCTTGACAGTATCGGCGGAACAGTTGAATGTGCTGTTACAGGAATGCCGGCAGGTGTCGGTTCGCCGATGTTTTATGGGATCGAGGGAGTTATTTCATCGATAGTATTCGGTGTTCCTGCGGTAAAAGGCATAGAATTCGGAGCCGGTTTTGCTGTATCTGAAATGAGAGGCAGCGAAAACAATGATGAGTTTTTCTATGACGGAGATGAGGTAAAAACAAGGACAAATAATCACGGAGGTATTCTTGGCGGTATAAGCTCAGGAATGCCGGTGATATTCAGAGCAGCCCTGAAGCCAACGCCTTCGATAGGAAGGACTCAGAAAACGGTTGATCTTGTAAAGCATGAAAATTCAGAGCTTGAGATACACGGCAGACATGACCCGTGTATTGTTCCGAGGGCAGTGCCGGTAATAGAAGCAGCAGCAGCAATTGCAGTTGTAAATCTTCTTGCGCAGGTGAACATGCTTTGATATTATGATAAAATAATGTAATACATTCAAGCTGGATAAATGAAAAAAAGGATGCAGAAAGGGAGAAAGGAAAATGAGTCTTAAGCCAATCAGAGATGAGATAGATCAGATCGATCAGCAGCTTATCGAGCTTTTTACAAGAAGAATGGAATGTTCAAGAAAGGTAGCTCAGTACAAGCTTGAAAACGGAATGCAGATTTTCAATCCTGAAAGGGAGAACCAGGTACTCGATAATGTCGCTGAGCAGGCAGGGGAGTATGGCGGAAGTGCAAGGCTGCTATATTCATCGATAATGGAACTGAGCCGTGCATTGCAGCATGATCTTCTCGGCAGCGGCAGTGAGCTAAAAAACAGAATAAACACAGCTGAAAAACATGTACCTTATGATGAAAAGAATCTGCGAGTTGCCTGTTTCGGAGTTGCCGGAACGTATGCACATAAGGCAGCAATGAAGGTGTTCCCGAATTGTACGCCGTCATTCTATTCACCGTTCAAGTCTGTATTCGAGGCGATAAGTAACGGAGAAGCAGATTTTGGTGTAATACCGATAGAGAACAGTTCAGCCGGATCGGTCACAGCAGTATATGATCTTATGCTCAGACACCGTTATTATATAGCAGCAGCTGCTGATATACAGGTTGATCATTGTCTTGCGGCGAAAAAAGGAAGCGATATCAGAAGCATTACAAGGATCTATTCACATGAGCAGGCATTATCACAATGTTCTGATTTTCTGAATGCT